>CANRXB010000015.1 GCA_947643715.1 uncultured bacterium | reverse complement strand
TCAGCTCCTCCTCGGTGGGGGCGATGAACATGTTCTTGACGAAGTGGGCCTGCCAAGCCACCTCCATGATGAAGCGGATGGCCATGCGGGAGTCGGGGTTGGTGCCGCAGAAGACGTCCATCACGTAGAGCTTCTTGTTGGACAGCTCCTTGATGGCCAGGGCCTTGCAGGCCGCCCAGGCTTCCTGAGAAGCGGGCTTGTTGTCGTTCTTGAACTCGTCGGAGGTCCACCAGACGGTGTCTTTGGAGTTCTCGTCCATCACGATGAACTTGTCCTTGGGGGAGCGGCCCGTGTAGATGCCGGTCATCACATTGACCGCGCCCAGCTCGGTCATCTGTCCCTTTTCATAGCCCTCCAGGGTGGGGTCCATCTCCGCCTCGAAAAGCTGCTCATAGGTGGGATTGTATACGATTTCTTTGATCCCGGTAATGCCGTACTGTTCCAGACCGTAGGTTTCCATAGATAGTTCCTCCTCAAATAATGGTGTATCACTGCAGCGCCTGCCCAGGCAAAAAAAGATGTAGGCGCGGGCTGATGGTACTGGCAGGAAAACAGCTCCCACCAATTGCACAGTATAGCATGGATGCCCACCTAATTCCATGACATTTTGGAGTCATTCGTGATAGATCTAACAAAATCGGCGATTTGCCCAACCTCTTTTGGGGCGGTGCGGGAGAATGGGGGCACTTTGACGAACGGGGGCCGTCCGGCGCGCATAGAGAGCGCCGTTCCCATCCAATGATTGGAAAAAGGAGGACAAAAGGAGATCCCCCGCTTCCCGAAGGGGGAGCAGGGGATCTTTGCGCTGCAGTCAGTTCACTCCGCAGAGATCGCACCGGTGGGGCAGGTGCCCTCGCAAGCGCCGCAGTCGATGCAGGCGCCAGCGTCGATCTCCATGTGATCGCTGCCCATAGAGATCGCGCCCACGGGGCAGGAGCTCTCACAGGCGCCGCAGGAAACGCAAGCGTCACTGATCTTACGTGCCATGTAACATACACCTCCAAAGTAATGTTTTGAAACCGTCTCCCATTTTACCACATCTCACGAAAAATGCAATACGAAATTTTGGATGGTGGAGATGTATAAATTCGGCTAAAATTTCCCATCCTTGCCAAGAGGACTGTCGCCACCGGAGAACGATGGGAGCCAGCCTGTCGGGATGGCGCTCCCTTCCGGCGCCGGATGGGAAGGACGTGTGGAAGGGCCGGGAGAGGCGCGTCCCTTCGTCCGATCGAGCGTTACGGGGGCGGCTTCGTACAGGGCGCCGGCAGATCGGCGAGATGATTCTTTCGACGAGCTGGGAGTGATCGTGTGGAGCGGTTGAGCATTTTTCAAAGATTGCGGGGTTTTTTTATGATGGATCGGGACAAAGGGCGGCAGACGCCTCAGAACAGTGCCGGACGGCCTGGAGGGGACCCCCAGGCCCTTTACCGGGACGAGCGGCCCAGGACCCGGGAGGGAGCGGACACCCGCCTCACCGACCGGTTCTCCCGGGATCTGACCAGGATGGCGGCGCTGGGCGCGCTGGACCCCCTGGTGGGCCGGGAGCAGGAGGTGGGCCGGGTGATCCAGATCCTGGCCCGGCGGACCAAGAACAACCCCGCTCTGATCGGCGAGCCGGGCGTGGGCAAGACGGCGGTGGCGGAGGGGCTGGCCCTGCGCATGGCCTCCGGCGCGGTGCCCGAGCCCCTGAGGGGGAAGCGCCTGCTGAGCCTGGACCTGGTGTCCATGGTGGCGGGCACCAAGTACCGGGGCGAGTTCGAGGAACGGGTGAACCAGGTGCTGGCGGAGGTGCGCCGGGCGGGGAACGTCATCCTGTTCCTGGACGAGCTGCACAACATCGTGGGGGCCGGCTCCGCCGAGGGGGCCATCGATGCGGCCAACATCCTCAAGCCGGCCCTGAGCCGGGGCGAGATCCAGGTGGTGGGGGCCACCACCTTGGAGGAATACCGCAAATATATCGAGAAGGACGCGGCGCTGGAGCGCCGGTTCCAGCCGGTGCGGGTGGGGGAGCCTACGGCGGATCAGGCCAGGGCCATCCTCCGGGGGCTGCGCCGCAGGTATGAGGAGCACCATGGCCTGAGCATCTCCGACGGGGCCATCGACGCGGCTGTGGAGCTCTCCCGGCGCTATCTCCCGGACCGGTTCCTGCCGGACAAGGCCATCGACCTCATCGACGAGGGCGCGGCGCGGCTGCGCATGGAAGAAGAGGTGCCCGTGGCCCTGCGGGCGCTGTCCGACCGGGCGGAGCGGGCGGCGCGGGAGAAGGCCCAGGCCATCGCGGTCCAGGATTTCGAGCGCGCGGCCATCCTCCGGGACGCGGAGGCGGATTTCCGCCGGGAGCTGGACCGCAAGCAGAGCCGTCAGAAGGGGAGCGGCCAGCGCTGCCTGGAAAAAGAGGACGTGGCGGCGGTGTTGGCCCAGTGGACGGGGATCCCGCTGGAGTCCATCACCAAAGGGGAGGCCCGCCGGCTGTTGGAGCTGGAAGGCGAGCTCCATCGCCGTGTGGTGGGACAGGATCAGGCGGTGTCCGCCGTAGCGGCCGCCATCCGCCGGGGCAGGGTGGGGCTGAAAGAGCCCGACCGGCCCATCGGGGTGTTCCTGTTCCTAGGCCCCACCGGCGTGGGCAAGACGGAGCTGTGCCGGGCGCTGGCGGCGGCGTTGTTCGGCAGCGAGGACGCGCTGATCCGTTTCGACATGTCCGAGTATATGGAGAAACATGCCGCCTCCCGGCTGGTGGGCTCGCCTCCCGGCTATGTGGGCCATGAGGAGGGCGGACAGCTCACAGAACAGGTCCGCCGACGTCCCTGGTCGGTGGTGCTGTTCGACGAGATGGAGAAGGCCCACGACGACTTGCAGAACATCTTGCTGCAGGTGATGGAGGACGGCCAGCTCACCGACGGCCAGGGCCGGAAGGCGGACTTCCGCAATACGGTGGTGGTGATGACCTCCAACGTGGGGGCCAGGAAGATCGTGAGCAAGTCGCCCCCGTTGGGCTTCGCCGGAGGCAGCTCGGACGACAAGCGCAAGGAAGAGGTCATGGCAGAGCTGAAGGGCCGCTTCAAGCCGGAGTTCCTCAACCGTCTGGACGAGGTGATCTTGTTCGACCGCCTGGAGCGCAGGGACCTGGAGCGCATCGCGCTGCGGATGTTGGGCGGCGTGCGGGGGCGGTTGTCCGCGCTGGGCGTGGACCTGGACGCGCGCTGGGAGGCGGTGTCCCGGCTGGCCGACCCGGGCAGCGAGCGGGAGCAGGGGGCCCGTCCGATCCGCCGTGCGGTACGCCGGTGGGTGGAGGAGCCTGCCGCCGACCTGCTGCTGTCCGAACGGCTGACGGCGGGGGACACCCTGTGTCTGGCCGTGGAGCGGGAGGATATCGTGCTGCGCACGGAAAAGCGGCAGGTGTGAGCGCGGACCGGCAAGGGAAAAGCGCAAGGGGATCGATGCCCCTTGCGTTTTTCTGCGTGCTTTTTCCCTGCCGGTAGGGCGGGAAATAGTTCGTATCTCGGGTACAGGAGATGAAGCTATCTTTGTGGAAAACGACGGCTTGACGATCTCGAAATATCGTACTATGATATCGGGTACGATTTCGTACTAAGGGGGCGCGCTATGGATGTCCGGATATCCAAGGAGCTGAAACGCTTCAACCATTTGCTGGGGGAGATCGACGCGGCGTACCACGACACAGCGGTACGGATGGGCTTGTCGGACAGCGTGATGAAGGTGCTGTACGCCATCTGCTGCTCTGGGGAGCGTTGTGCGCTCCAGACGATCTGCCGCCGGTCCGGCTCCAGCAAGCAGACCATCAACTCAGCCATCCGCAAGCTGGAGGGGGAGGGGATGGTCCGGCTGGAGGCGTCGGGGGCCCGGAGCAAGGACGTATGCCTCACCCCGGCGGGCAAGGAGCTGGCCGGGCGCACCGCCGCACCGTTGATAGCGCTGGAGGACGAGATCTTCTCCGACTGGTCCCCGGACGAGGTGGAGCGATATGTCCGGCTGACGGAGCGCTATCTGACCGCGTTCCGCGAAAAAGCGGGACGATTCCAAAAAGGAGGAGGGACGGGACGCGATGGGGCGTCCGGCCCGGGAGGATGATATGAAGATCCAGTTGTCAGACCATTTTACTTATGGGAAATTGCTGCGTTACACCTTGCCGTCCATCGTGATGCTGGTGTTCACTTCGATCTACGGCGTGGTCGATGGCTTTTTCGTGTCCAATTTCGTGGGCAAGGTCCCGTTCACCGCCGTGAACTTCATCATGCCCGTGCTGATGATCTTGGGGGCTTTCGGCTTCATGTTCGGCACCGGCGGCGGGGCGCTGATTGCCAAGACGCTGGGTGAGGGGAAGCCGGAAAAGGCCAACGGGCTGTTCTCCCTGATCGTCTATGTGTCCGCCGCCTGCGGCGTGGTGCTGGGCGTGTTGGGGATGGTGTCGATCTGGCCTGCCGCATCGGCCCTGGGGGCCCAGGGGCAGCTTCTGGAGGACAGCGTGGCCTATGCCCGGATCGTCCTGATGGCCGTTCCGGCGTATATCCTGCAATTCGAGTTCCAGTGCCTGTTCTCTACGTCGGAAAAGCCGGTCCTGGGGCTGTATGTGACGATAGCGGCGGGCTGCACGAACATGGTGCTGGACGCGCTGTTCGTGGCGGTGCTGCGCTGGGGGCTGGAGGGTGCGGCGGCGGCCACCGCGCTGAGCCAATTCGTGGGCGGGGCGGTGCCGCTGATCTACTTCGCCCGCCCCAATGGCAGCCTGCTGCGGCTGGGCAGGGCGGATCTCGACGGGCGGGCGCTGTGGAGGGCGTGTACCAACGGCGCGTCGGAGCTGATGAGCAACATCTCCATGTCGGTGGTCAGTATGCTCTACAACGCCCAGCTCCTGCGCTACGCAGGGGAGGACGGCGTGGCCGCCTATGGTGTGCTGATGTATGTCAGTCTGGTGTTCCAAGCGGTGTTCATCGGCTATGCGGTGGGCACGGCCCCGGTGATCGGCTACCACTACGGCGCGCAGCACCATGAGGAGCTGCGGGGCCTGCGCAGGCGGAGCATGGCGATCGTCGCCGTGTTCGCTGCGGCCATGTTCGCCGCGGCCCAGTGGCTGGGACGGCCCTTGTCCTTGCTGTTCGTGGGATATGACGAAGGGCTCTTGTCGATGACGGTCCGCGCCTTCTCCATCTTCTCCTTCTGTTTCCTGTTCTCCGGCTTCGCCATCTTCGGCTCCTCTTTCTTCACGGCGCTGAACGACGGCTTGGTGTCGGCGGCCATCTCCTTCCTGCGCACGCTGGTGTTCCAGGTGGCGGCGGTGCTCCTGTTCCCGCTGGTCTGGGGAGTGGACGGCATCTGGCTGTCCATCGTAGCGGCGGAGGTGCTGGCGGTGGCGGTGACGGCGGCGTTCCTGTGGGGGCTGCGGAAGAGATATCGTTATTGAGGGCTTCGAGGCGGCGCGGACCAGCGCCGCTTTTCCTCTGCCCAGAAAATTTTTTCGTTCACAAAAAATCCATATGCAGACGGAGAAGATCGTGATATAATAGCCTTTAACTGTGGAGCGGCGCCCGCATGGACGGACGCCGGAACGAAGGAGGAGAGGGCGATGGTGCGGCGGATCGTGTTGGCGGCCCTGGGTGCGGCGCTGGGCCTGAGCTTGAGCGGCTGTGTGTTCCAGCCGGTGGACAAGCTGTATGCGCTGCCCGTCCTGCCCCAGGAGTATCGGGACCTCCAGAACACCATCGACGCGACCATGAGCGAGCTGGGCGCGGAGTATGCCACCATCAACTATGGCAGCAATACCTCCACCATCCAGCTCTTGGACATGGACGGGGACGGCGAACAGGAGACGGCGGCGGTGTTCCTGCGGGTGACCTCCGCGGAGGAGAAGCCCATGCGGGTGTGTCTGTTCCGGCAGGGGGAGAACCAGACCTATCGGCAGTCCGCCATGCTGTCCGGCGAAGGGACCTCCATCAATTCCGTGGCCTATGAGGACCTCACCGGGGACGGCTGCCGGGAGCTCATCGTGAGCTGGCAGCTCAGCGCAGGCGTGCATACCCTGGCCGCGTACAATTTCAACGGCAGCGGAGCCAACGAATTGATGAACACCACTTATAATGAGGGCTATACCACGGCGGATCTGGATCAGGACGGGAGCAAGGAGCTGATCGTGTTCCAGCAGGACACCACCGGGGATGGCTACAACCTGGCGGAGTATTACGACTACCAGAGCAGCGTGATGGTGCTGGCCTCCAGCGCGCCCTTGTCCGACGGGCTGCGGGACGTGATCCGGGCGGAGACGGGACTTTTGTCCGACGGGCGCGCAGGCGTGTACGTCACGCTGGATATCGAGAACGGCTGGCTCACCGACGTGTTGCTCTTGGGGCCGGACGGGCTGGTGAACGTCACCCGGGACGACGAGAGCGGCGTGAGCCTGGCCACCTGCTGGTCCAATACGGAGGCTTCCACGGGCGACATCAACAGCGACGGCGTGCCAGAGATCCCCCGGCCGCAGGCGCTCGTCCCGCTGGACCCGGAGAGCAGCGCGCCCGCCCAGCATCTGATCTATTGGCAGCAGATCGACTCCAACGGCAAGAGCGCCACCAGCGCCATCACCTATCACTCCTTCACCGACGGCTGGTATCTTGCCCTGCCCAACGGCTGGGACATCAACAACATCACGGTGGCCCGGGAGGACAGCCTCAGCGGCCGGGGCGAGCGGGCGGTGGCGTTCTATTACTGGCCGGACCGGGAAGAGGGCGAGCCGGAGAAGTTCCTCACCATCTACCGGCTGACGGGCAGCAACCGGGTCTCCCGGTCCAAGCAGCCGGGGCGGACGGTGCTGTACAGCGACAGCACGACCATCTATTGCGCCTCTCTGGACCCGAAGGTATGGGACTGCGGCCTGGACGAGAGCGAGCTGAACCAACGTTTCAAGCCCATCACAGCGGCCTGGTCCAGCCGGTGAGCGCTGGCCCGGGCTCGTGCCCGGCGCGGCCGGAGCGACGATTCTGAGAAAGTGGGAGGACGTTCCATCATGCGCAAGGTCCTTGTTTTGGAAGACGAGACCAATATCCGCAGCTTCGTGGTCATCAACCTGAAGCGGGCGGGCTATGATACCATCGAGGCCGGCACCGGCGAGGAGGCGCTGGCCCTCATCCAGCAGAACCCGGACGTGAAGGTGGCCCTGCTGGATATCATGCTCCCCGGAGAGATCGACGGCTTCGAGGTGTGCCGCCGCCTCCGGGCGGGCAATGCCCAGTTGGGCATCATCATGCTCACCGCGCGCACCCAGGAGATGGACAAGGTGAGCGGCCTGATGACGGGGGCGGACGACTATGTGACCAAGCCCTTTTCTCCGGCGGAGCTCACGGCCCGGGTGGACGCGCTGTTCCGCCGTACAGGGGGCGTGCCCGTCCACGATATGGACGAGCTCAGCCAGCCTCCCTTCCTGCTCAATACCCGCAACCGTACGCTGGAGAAGAACGGAAAACGGGTGAAGCTCACGCAGGTGGAGTATTCCATCGTCAAGCTGTTCATGGAGAACCCGGGGAAGGCCCTGGCTCGGGAGGAGATCCTGGAAGCGGTGTGGGGGAAGGAGTACCTGGGCGAGCTGAAGATCGTGGACGTGAACATCCGCCGTCTGCGCATCAAGTTGGAGGACGACCCTCAGAACCCGGCCCACATCAGCACGGTGTGGGGCTATGGGTACGAGTGGGAGGCGTAGGGGACGCGGCGTCGGGACGTTCTGCGCCGCAAGGCATCAGCCGGTCATGAGCGAGGCATGAGGAAGGGGGGCAGAGGATGGAACAGGAGAGCCGCCGGAAGCGGGGGAAGCGTCCGCCCATGGCGTCCAAACGCGGGGACAGACCTGCGGAGGAGGTCCAGCCGGCCCCTCCCGATAAGAAAAAGCCGCGCGGCCGGCTGCGCCGCCGCTGGCTGCTCAACACGCTGGCCGTCACTCTGGTGGTGGTGTCCATCGCGGTGAGCGCGTTCTCCCTGGCCATGTACAGCTATTACAGCTCCACCATCATGGCCACGCTGGAGAGCAAGGCGCAGACCGCTGCCGGCATGTTCCGCAACTATACCGAGACCACCTATCTCTCCACCGCCCGGCAGTTCGTCAACCAGTTCGAGGAAAAGACCACCATCGAGGTGCAGATCCTCAATGCCAATGGGCGGGTGCTCATGTCCTCCATGATGGACATATCGGGCGCCAGCGCCCACAGCCCGGACGTGGCCTACGCCATCGGCGAGAAGCGGGTGCGGCCCTTCGTGGGCACCGACCCGGATACCGGGGACTATGTGATCTCTGCCTCCGCCCCGGTGGTGTACAACGGGACGGTGGTGGGCGTGGTGCGGCTGGTCACATCGATGCGTCTGGTGCAGGAGCAGATGCTGCGCATCGTGCTGGTCACCTCGGCCATCGGGCTGGCGATCCTGGTGGTGATGGGCATGATCGCCTCGTATTTCATCCGTTCCGTACTGGACCCGGTGATCCGGGTCACCGAGACGGCCAAGCGTATCGCCGCGGGCAGCTACGGCGTGACCATGGAGAAGCGGTCGGACGACGAGATGGGCGAGCTGGTGGAGAGCATCAACGACATGTCCATGAAGATCGACCAGGCCGAACGCACCCAGTCGGAGTTCATCTCTTCGGTGTCCCATGAGCTGCGCACCCCCCTCACCGCCATCAACGGCTGGGCGGAGACGCTGTACAACGGGGAAGTGCGGGACGCGACGGATGTGAAGAAGGGCATGGGCATCATCGTGTCCGAGGCCCAGCGCCTCACCCGCATGGTGGAGGAGCTGCTGGAGTTCTCCCGGATGGAGACGGGCCGGTTCAACCTGTCGGTGGAGCCCATCGACATCCTGGCCGAACTGGAGGACGCGGTGTACACCTATCGGGAGTTCTTCCGGCGCAAGGGGCTGGAGCTGATATACACCGAGTGCGAGGAGGAGCTGCCGATCATCAGCGGGGATCCGGAACGGCTGCGGCAGGTGTTCTGCAACCTGCTGGACAACGCGGACAAGCACGGCGGTTCCGGCGGCAGGGTGGAGGTGTCCGTGGGCCGGGACGGGGACGAGGTGGCCATCCGCATCCGGGACCACGGCCCCGGCGTGCCGGAGGAGGAGCTGCCTTTCATCAAATACAAGTTCTATAAGGGCTCGTCCAAGGCCAGGGGCTCGGGCATCGGGCTGGCAGTGTGCGACGAGATCGTCAACAGCCACAACGGCACGTTGGAGATCATGAACGCTCCGGGCGGCGGCTGCGCGGCGACCATCCGGCTGCCGATCGGCGTGGAGAGCGTATAGGTCTGGAGGGAAGGGAACGGCCGGCCGCGCCGGATCCCTGTTGCAAATCGGCGCGGTCTCTGGTATACTGCGCTTCGAGGGCGGCGAGCCCCACCATCAAAGGAGACGGATCCATGGCGAAAGGAAACGAGAATCACTGCACCCCGTTCAAGACCACCTGCGGGGGGCAGGCTCTGCTGGAGGGGATCCTCATGCAGGGCCCGGAGAAGCGTGCCATCGTGGTGCGCAAGCCGGACGGTGAGCTGAGCGTGGAGGAGGAGGCCGTCAAGCCCAAGTCGGGGCTGGCCAAGCTCCCGTTCATACGGGGGCTGTTCGTGTTCGGCGGTTCGATGGTCCACGGGATGCGGGCGCTGATGCGTTCCGCCGAGCTGTCCGACGACGGCACGGGGCCGGAGGAGGAGCTCACCGGCATCGATAAATGGCTCAACGATCATCTGGAGCAGGAGAAGGCCGTCACGGCCATCGTCACGTTGGGGGCGGTGTTGGGCGTGGCCTTCTCCATCGGGCTGTTCATCCTGCTGCCCACCGCCCTGACGGGGCTGATCGGTCTGGTGTGGACCACCATGCCCCTGTGGGTGCGCTCGGTGATCGAGGGGGTACTGAAGGTGGCCATATTCATGATCTACCTCTACCTGTGTTCCAAGATGAAGGAGATCCACCGGGTGTTCGAATATCACGGCGCGGAGCATAAGACAATCTATTGCTATGAGAACGGCCTGGAGCTGACGGTGGAGAACGTTCGCCGCCAGCCCCGCCACCACCCGCGGTGCGGCACCAGCTTCCTGTTCGTGGTCATCACGGTGTCGATCTTCCTGTCCATCGTAGTGTTCACTCCGCTGGATATCGAGAACACCTTCCTGCGCATGGGCCTGCACCTGCTCATGCTGCCCATCATCGTGGGGCTGACCTATGAGTTCAACCGCTATGTGGGCGGCCACGACGGTCCGGTGTGCCGGGCCCTGCGGGCGCCGGGTCTGTGGATGCAGAACTTCACCACCTTCGAGCCGGACGACGGGATGATCGAGGTGGGCATCGAAGCGCTGAAGCGAGTATTGCCCCAGGAGAAAGGCGCCGATAAGTGGTGATTTGGGGCGCATGGCCGCGGCGGACAGGCGCGGCATGACGAGGTCGAGAGGAGGGGTGGGGCCATGCCCGTCACCTACAACGATCTATATCTGGACGCACGCCGGGCGCTGAAGGGCGCGGGGGTGGAACAGGCCCAGCTCGAGGCCCGGGAGCTTTTGTGCTTCGCCGCGGGCAAGAGCCGGGAGAGCTTCTTCCGGGACCTGACGCTGTACGCCTCCGACGGGGCGGCGGCCCGCTTCCGGGGGCTGATGGAACGCCGCTTGAAGGGGGAGCCGGTGGCCTACCTCATCGGCGAGTGGGAGTTCTATGGCCTGACGCTGGAGGTGTGCCGGGACGTGCTGATCCCCCGGCCGGACACCGAGACCCTGGTGGATCGGGGCATCCTGTTCGTCCGGGATCTCCCGGAGGGGACGCGGGTGCTGGATCTGTGCGCGGGGAGCGGCTGCGTGGGCCTGGCGATCGCGGAGAACTGCCCCAACACCCAGGTCGTGCTGGCGGAATGGTCGGAGGACGCCATACGGGTATGCCGGCAGAACATCCGCCGGCGGGAGCTGAACGGGCAGGTCCAGGCCGCGCAAGCGGACGCCATGGCACCGCCCTCCCACGTCCTGCGGGATTTCGACCTGATCTTATGCAATCCCCCGTACATCCCCACCGCCGACCTGGAGGGACTGGAGCCCTCCGTCCGGGACTATGAGCCCCATATGGCGCTGGACGGCGGCGCGGACGGCATGGATTTTTATCGGGCCATCGCCAGGGATTGGAGATGCGCCCTCAAGCCCGGGGGCATGTTGGCCTTCGAGGTGGGCATCCATCAGGCTCCGGCGGTGGAGCGCATCCTGGCGGAGAACGGTTTCACCGATATCCAGACCACCCGAGATCCGGGCGGACATCAGCGGGTGGTGGAAGGGGACGTGGGACAGATGGAGGTCGGCGATGAAGAAGTGGTGTGACGAGGAATATGAGTTCACGATCAAGGTCATCGGGTTCCTGCGCGGCGACCACACGGAGCGCTATTGCCGCAACGGTGAGGAGATCGGCGACGAGTACATCTGCACCTATGGCTGCCCTGTGAACCAGGACGGTCAAGGCATCTGCTCCAAGCTGATGATGGTGCTCTTCCCTCTCATGGAGGCGGTGCGCAGCGGCGGCGACCTGGAGAACGTCGGCGGGGACGGCCGGTACAGCAAGACCGTCGTGTGTCCGGACGGCTGCGTGATGTTCCGGCTGACAGCCAGGAAGCTGGGGAACGAGAACTGCTTCAAGGGGAAGTTCTTCGATTGAGGACAGGCCGCGAGGAGGACGCTCACGGCAGGCTGGGAGCATATCAAAAAGATCCTGGACCAGGCAGGGAAGAAAGAGGGATGACTGACTGTGGCTGAGAAAAAGAAACAGGTGGAGTCGGCAGCGCCGGCTGCGGACAAGAAGAAAGCGCTGGACACTGCCATCGCCCAGATAGAAAAGGATTACGGCAAGGGCTCTATCATGCGCCTGGGGGAGAACGCCCATATCGTGGTGGAGGCCATCCCCACCGGCTCGTTGTCCCTGGACATCGCGCTGGGCATCGGCGGCGTGCCCAAGGGCCGTATCATCGAGATCTATGGCCCTGAATCCTCGGGCAAGACCACCCTGGCCCTGCACATCGTGGCAGAGGCCCAGAAGCGGGGCGGCGAGGTGGCCTTCATCGACGCCGAGCACGCACTGGACCCCACCTATGCCCGGGCGCTGGGGGTGGACATCGACTCCATGCTCATCTCTCAGCCGGACACCGGCGAGCAGGGCCTGGAGATCTGCGAGGCGCTGGTGCGCTCCGGGGCCATCGACGTGGTGGTGGTAGACTCGGTGGCGGCGCTCACCCCCCGGGCGGAGATCGAAGGCGACATGGGCGACAGCCATGTGGGCCTGCTGGCCCGGCTCATGAGCCAGGCCCTTCGCAAGCTGGCGGGGTCCATCTCCAAGACCAACTGCATCGTGGTGTTCATCAACCAGCTCCGTGAGAAGGTGGGCGTGGTGTACGGCAACCCGGAGGTGACCACCGGCGGACGGGCGCTGAAGTTCTACGCCTCCGTGCGCATGGAGGTGCGCCGTATCGAGGCCATCAAGAGCGGCACCGAGATCATCGGCAACCGCACCCGGGCGAAGATCGTGAAGAACAAGGTCGCGCCCCCCTTCCGGGAGGCGGAGTTCGAGATCATGTACGGCGAGGGCATCTCCAAGCTGGGCGAGCTGGTGGATCTGGCCGTCAAGCTGGATATCGTGCAGAAGTCCGGGTCCTGGTTTTCCATGGGGGAGACCAGGCTGGGCCAGGGCAAGGACGCGGTGAAATCCTATTTCCGGGACAACCCCGAGGTAGCCGAGAAGGTGGAGACGGAGGTGCGCACCAACGCCTTCAAGCTGATGAGCCGCCAGTCCCAGGTGGCCGCAAAGGCGGCGGGCCGGGCGGTGGACGTGTCTGCGGACGATTTTGAAGGATGACGCCATGATCTTCGTGGAGCGGTTCACCAGGGACAGGATCGACGATGTGATGGGATTCGAGCAGGAGCTGCGTAGGCAGGAGCCGGACACCTTCTTCATGGATGCCGGGGAGGGCTACCGTGCGCTGCTGGAGGACAGCTTCCGCGACGGCCGCTTCGGCAACGCGGTGTCCCTGCTGGCGTATCGGGACGGGCGCGTCGTGGGCCGGATCGACGCTGTGGTCCTGGCGGCCAGGAGCGACGCAAGCTGCGGCTGCGCCTACCTGGACTGGATCTGTGTGCTGAAGGAGGAGCGCCACCGGCAAGTGGCCCAACGCTTGTTGAAGGAGCTGCGCCGGGAGCTGAAGCAGCAGGGCGTGGAGACCCTGATCGCCATCATGGCCCATAACCCGGAGTCTGTCCGCTTTTATAGGGCCGTAGAGGACGCGTCGATCCACGACGAGGCAGTTTGGATGGATCTGTGATGAAGATCGAAAGATTGGAGCCCTCCCAGCACAAGCAGGGCCGCTGGCTGGTGTGGCTGGAGGATGCCAGCGTCGTGCGGGTCGGAGAGGGGGACGTGGTGTCCCTGGGCCTCTACGCCGGGAAGGAGCTGTCCGACGCGCAGGCAGAGGCGCTGGCCGCTGCCGGAGCCCGTTCCAAGCTGATGGAGCGGGCGGTGGGACTGCTGGCCATGAGGCCGATGTCCCGAAAAGAGCTGCTGGACAGGTTGTGCGCCCCGCCCCGGCCAAAGAAGGGGAAATGGCCCTATGAACGCCTGGACGCCGCCGACATGCCGGACCAGGAGGCGCTGCGGACCCAGGCCGAGGCCCTGCGGGAACAGGCGGAGGAGGTGGCCGTCCGCTTGACGGAGCTGGGGCTGCTCGACGACGCGGAATATGCCCGCATGGTGGTGCGCCACTATGCAGCCAAGGGCTTTGGTGTGCGCAAGATCCGGGACGAGCTGTACCGCCGGGGAGTGCCCCGGGAACATTGGGAGCAGGCCATGGAGGAGCGGGAACCGGACGAGGGACAGCTCCTGGCGCTGGCCCGGCAAAAGCTCCGGGGGGCCGAGCCCACCAGGGAGGAGTTGAAGCGGGTGTCCAGCTATCTGGCCCGCCGGGGCTATGGCTGGGAGGAGATCTCCTCCGTCCTGGAGCGGCTCCGGGAGGAAGCGGACGACCTGCCCTGACTCCGGCAGGGCGGCGTCACGGGCGGCCCTGCACAGCAGGGCGGATAGGGGGGATCTGGATTGGACAGCTATAAAGTGGCTTTCGTTTCCTTGGGGTGCGCCAAGAACCTGGTGAACACCGAGCAGATGATGGCCCTGTGCCGGGACGCGGGCCACGCCGTCACTGGTGACCCGGACGGCGCAGACGTGGCGGTGCTCAATACCTGCGGTTTCATCGAGTCGGCCAAGAGCGAGGCCATCGACAGCATCCTGGAGCTTGCGGAGCTGAAAAAAGCGGGCAGGCTGAAGAAGCTGCTGGTGACAGGCTGTCTGGCCCAGCGGTATCCGGACGGGATCCGCACGGAACTGCCCGAGGTGGACGGTATGCTGGGCACCGGCAGCTACACCGATGTCGTGCCGGCGGTGGAGCAGCTCATGGCGGGGGAGCGCCCGGAACGGTTCGGCGACATCCATCGCACCTATGAGGACGGAGAGCGGTGGGTGACCACGCCGCCTTGGACCGGCTATCTGAAGATCGCGGAAGGGTGCTCCAACGGCTGCGCGTTCTGCGTCATCCCCAAGCTCCGGGGCCGTTACCGCAGCCGGTCCATGCCTGCGCTCTTGTCCGAGGCGGAGGAGCTGGTCCGCCGGGGGGCGAAGGAGCTGATCGTCATCGCCCAGGACATCACCCGGTATGGGTCGGACCTGGGGGACGGCACTACTTTGGCGGGGCTGTTGACCGAGCTGTGTAAGCTGGATGTCCACTGGATACGTCTCCATTATCTCTACCCCGAGGCGGTGACGGACGAGCTGATCGAGGTCATGGCCCGGGAAAAGAAGATCGTCCATTATGTGGACGTCCCCATCCAGCATGCGGACGACGGCATCCTGAAGGCCATGCGCCGCCGCAGCACCCGGGCGGAGATCGAGGCGCTGTTCGCCAAGCTGCGCGCCGCTATGCCGGACGTGGCGATCCGCACCTCCCTCATCTGCGGCCTGCCCGGGGAGGGCGAGGAGGAGTTCGAAAGGCTGTGTGATTTCCTGCGGGAACAGAAGCTCCAGCGGGCGGGGGTGTTCCAGTTCTCTCCGGAGGAAGGGACGCTGGCCGCCGCCATGGAAGGGCAGGTGGAGCCGGAGATCGCCGCGCGGCGGGTGGAGCTGGTGGTGGATCTGCAGTCCCGCATCATGGACGAGTACAACGAGGCCAGGCTGGGGACCTGTGTGGAGGTGCTGTGCGAGGGCTTTGACCGGGATAGCGGCTGCTATGTGGGCCGGACCTATGCCGATTCGGTGGACATCGACGGCCGGGTGCTGTTCACTGCGGCGGGGCTGGTCCCGGCGGGGGAGTTCGTGTGGGTGCGCATCACCGGCGTGTCCGACGGCGACCTGAAGGGGGAGATCGAGGGATGACGCTGTACCACGCTTCGCCTGCGGCGGGGCTGAAGGAGCTCCGGCCCAGTGAGAGCCGCTTCGGCAAGCCCAGGCAGGTATGCTTGGCGGCCAGTGTGCCCATGGCGCTGATGTATGGGGTGCGGCACTTCGAATATACCTACGGCTACACCAAGGCCGGGGAGCTATATTATGAGGAATTCTTCCCCAATGCCTTGGAGGAGATCTACCGGGGGAAGCGCGCTTCCCTGTACGTCTGTGCCCACCGGGAGGACATGGAGACCACAGAGATCCCCAACGAGTATACGGCGGAGCGGGAGGTCCCTGTGGAGCGTGAGATATCCATCCCGGACGTGTACGCCGCCCTGATGGAGCAGGCGGAGCGGGGGACGCTGAAGATCGTCCGCTGGGAGGACGCCAGCGCCCGGCGGCGGGAGTGGATGGTGGAGGCGGAGCTGCGGACCATCCGGGAGCAGGACCTGCTGGCCCGGCCGGACTCCCCTTTCGCCCGCTATGTGCGGGAGAAGTACCCGAAGAGCTGGGCCTTGGCCGCAGAAGCCCTTGACGGCGACGTTGAGGAACGGATCGTGTGTAATATTGAAGGAGGACGACCATGAACATACCAAACAAGCTGACCATGCTCCGCGTGATCCTGATCCCCATATATCTGGTGCTTTGGCATATCGATTTCCCAGGAAACAACTATGCCGCCCTGGCGGTGTTCGTGGTGGCCAGCCTCACCGACCTGCTGGACGGCTACATCGCCCGGAAATACGATCTTGTCACCGACTTCGGCAAGTTCATGGATCCCTTGGCGGACAAGATGCTGGTGCTCACCGCCATGACCTGCTTCTGCGCCATGGGCCGCTTCCCGGATTGGGCCCTGGTCATCGTCATGGCCCGGGAGTTCGCCGTGTCCGGGCTGCGGATGGTGGCGGTGGACAACGGCCGGGTCATCGCCGCCGGGTGGTCCGGCAAGGTCAAGACCGCTTCCACCATGGTGTGCCTGTGCCTGATGCACCTGACGTTCCTGCCCATCCCCCTGTGGGTGCTAGACTGGACGTGCGTGATCGTCATCACCGCCACCACGCTGTACTCCGGCGTGGAGTACTTCGTGAAGAACAAGGACGTGCTCAACTGGAACAAGTGATGCGATGGGGCGGGCCGTATGGGCCCGCCCCGATCCGATCTTGACGAGAACGGAGGGAAATGCCATGGAATGGTGGAAGGACGCGCTCGTGTACCAGATCTATCCCCGCAGCTTCCAGGACTCCAACGGGGACGGGATCGGGGACATCCCCGGCATCACCAGTCGGCTGGACCACTTGCAGGAGCTGGGAGTGGGGGCCATCTGGCTCAGCCCTGTGTATCCGTCCCCCAACGACGACAACGGGTATGACATCAGCGACTATAAAGACATCGCCCCGGAATACGGTACGCTGGAGGACATGGACCGGCTCATCCTGGAGGCGAGGCGCCGGGGCATCCGCATCCTGATGGACCTGGTGGTGAACCACACATCCACCCGGCACGAATGGTTCGAAAAGAGCCGCCGGCGCATCGCGCCCTATACGGATTACTATCACTGGGCCCCGGCGGGGCCGGACGGATCCAAGCCCAACAACTGGACGGGCTTCTTCGGTGAGGACTGCTGGCAGTGGGACGACGTGCGGGAGGAGTACTTCCTCCACCTGTTCGCCAGGACCCAGGCAGATCTGAACTACCGCTGCCCCCAGGTGCTGGACGAGGTGGAGCAGGTGCTCCGCTTCTGGTTGGACCGGGGCGTGGCGGGCTTCCGGTGCGACGTGATCAACCTGCTGTGGAAGGACAGCCTGGCCGACGGGAAGGAGCGTCTGGCCCTCACCGGGATGGAGCACTATCTGTCGTTGGAGGGGACCCACGACATCCTGCGCCGGTTCCGGAAGGTGCTGGACCGGTACAAGGCGTTCACGGTGGGGGAGGCGGTGTTCGTCACGCCGGACATGGCCCGGGACCTGTGCGGGCCGGAGCGGGGCGAGCTGGACATGGTGTTCTCCTTCGAGCACATGGAGTGCGATCAGTATCTCATCAAGTGGCTCAAGCGGGATCTTCGCCCCAAAAAGTTTTTCAAATGCCTCATCAAGTGGCAGGAGGAGCTGCCCTGGAACGCGATATACCTGGAGAACCACGACCAGCCCCGGTCCATCCCCCGCTTTGGCAGCGAGGGATATTGGCGGGAGAGCGGCAAGCTGCTGGCCACGCTGCTGCTGACCCTGCGGGGCACGCCGTTCCTCTATCAAGGCCAGGAGATCGGTATGGTGGATTTCGACTTCGACGGTCTGGACCAGATCGACGACGTGGAGAGCCGAAACGTGGACCGGGTGCTGAAGGGACTGCATGTGCCGGAGGCGCTGCGCTGGCGCATCATCGCCCGCACCAGCCGGGACAACGCCCGCACGCCCATGCAGTGGGACGACGGCCCCAACGCGGGCTTCACCACAGGAAGGCCCTGGCTGGGGGTGAACCGCAATTTCCATTTCGTGAATCTGGCGGATCAGGAGAACGACCCGGACTCCATTTGGAACTGGTATAAGGATCTGTCGGCGCTGCGCCGGGAGCGGGAGGCGCTGCGCCGGGGGGACTTCCTCTGGCTGGAGTGCACCGACCGTGTGTTCGTCTACCGCCGCCGCTTGGGAGAGGAGAGCCTGACGATCGCGCTGGATCTCAGCGACCGGCCTGCCCGGGTGGGGAGCAGAGGGAAGCTGCTGCGTTCCAACTACCGCCGGGACGGCTTCGACGGGAGGCTGGCCCCTTGGGAAGCGGTCATCCTGGAGGACGAGGCGACATGAAAGGAGCCCGGCCCACATACGTGGGCCGGGCTTTGCGCATTCATGCCCGATCCTGCCGGGCGACCTCCTCCCGGACCTTGCACACCTGGGCCCAGTCGGGGATCTTTTCCATGGCCTGGACCAGCTCCTTCAAGGCCGCGGGGACGTCGATGCCCTGAGGACAGGTGCGGGAGCACTTGCCGCAGGCGATGCAGGCGGCGGGACGCTTGTCCTCCGGCAGAGCGTCGAACCGCATCCGGATCCCGGAGCTGAGCTGGAACCTGGCCTCGTTGCAGGCGGCGATCATGGCGGGGATGTCCAGCCCCATGGGGCAGCCGTCGCAGCAGTAACGGCAGGCGGTGCAGGGGATGGAGTCCTTCATGCCGTCGGCCAGCCGGAGCAGTGCGCCGCGTTCCTCAGCGCTCAGGGGCCGGTCTTGGGTGAAGGTGTCCACGTTCTCCCGGAGCTGCGCCAGATCGGACATGCCGCTGAGGATCATCTTCACGTTGGGCAGGCCCTGGAGGAACCGAAGGGCCCAGGCCGCGCCGCTCTCCTGGGGGCGGAAGCGGCGCAGGGCGTCGAGCTCCGCCTCGGACAGCCGGGCCAAACGCCCGCCCCGGATGGGCTCCATGACCCAGACGGGGATGCCCCGGCTGGTGAGCAGGTCGTATTTCTCCTTCCCTTGCTGGAGGGTCCAGTCCAGGTAGTTGAGCTGGATCTGGCAGAACTCCATCTCGTCCCCGCAGTAGTCCAGGAACGTGCCCAGCGTCTGGAGGTCGCCGTGACAGGAGAAGCCCAGGTGCCGGATGCGGCCCAGGCGTTTCTGCTCCACGAAATAGTCCAGGATGCCCCATTGGGGATCCATGTACACCTGGATGGAATTCTCATATACGTTGTGGAGCAGATAGAAATCGAAGTAGTCCACGCCGCATTTCTGGAGCTGCTCCTCGAATATGGCGGCGGGATCGTAGCTGCTGCTGATCTGATGGCCGGGGTATTTGTCGGCTAAGTACCAGCTCTCCCGTGGATGACGGGACAGGGAGCGGCCGATCACCCGTTCGGACATCCCGCTGTGATAGGGGTGGGCGGTGTCGAAATAATCGACGCCGTGAGCCAGGGCGTAGTCGATCATCTCGTCCACCTGCGCGACGTCGATGGCGGAGTCGGCGGTCTGGCCGGGGAGCAGGGGCAGGCGCATGGTGCCGAATCCCAGGCGGGGCAGTTGGATGCCTTGGAAGTCATTGGTGAGCATGGTGATATCCTCCTCAAGATCGTGGTGGTCCTACCGGCGGACCGTTCATCGTGCATTCAAGAACCAGGATCCCTTTTCGATGATATGGTCCATCCCGGCGCCGCTCGGCGTGTGGCTGCCATTCGGCGCGATACACAGGTGGGGATCCGATCGTGGGTGGGCCTGTCCATCATGAGCAAGTATATCATCTCGACGTGAGCAAATCAACTTCCCTTTTCAGGGCGGGGAGATAGCGCTCAGGAAGAAAAGCCACCGGAAGGCCGGGCAGGATCTGGTGAAAAAGATGGTGAAATCGAGATCCGGATGTGATATAATCCACGTGAGCAAGGCATCGAGCGTCATTGAGGATAAGGAGGCTTTTGTCATGGATCATCAGGCGAAGTTGGAGCGTTGGCTGGAACGTGCGGGAGAAGATCCCGACCTCATCGCGGAGCTCGGCGAGATACGCGGCGACCAGGAGGCGGTGTCCGATCGGTTCTATCGGGAACTGGCGTTCGGCACCGGCGGCCTTCGCGGCGTCATCGGCGCGGGGGAAAATCGCATGAACATCTATACGGTGCGCAGGGCGACCCAGGGGCTCGCGGACTACCTCAATGCCAGCGGGCTCCCGAAGTCTGCGGCCGTCGCCTATGACAGCCGCATCAAAGGAGAGCTCTTCGCCCGGGAGACCGCCCGGGTGCTCGCGGCGAACGGCATCACGGTGTGGATCTATCCGCGCCTGGAGCCGACCCCGGCCCTGAGCTGGGCGGTGCGCTATCATGGCTGCGGGGCAGGCATATGCATCACGGCCAGCCACAATCCGGCCAAATACAACGGCTATAAGGTGTATGGAGCGGACGGCTGTCAGATCACACCGGAGGCGGCGAACGATGTGCTGGCCGCGATCCAAAAAACGGACTGCTTCGACGGCGTGAAGCTCATCGGCTTCGACGAGGCCGTGGCCGCAGGGACCATCCGGTACATCGGCGATGCGTGCCTGGACGGCTTCGTGGACGCGGTGCTGGCCCTGCGCCCGGGCAACGATGTGAGCGAGCTGAAGCTGGTATATACCCCACTCAACGGTTCCGGGCTGGAGTGCGTGAAGAAGCTGCTGGCCAAGATGGGGGTCACGGACCTCACTGTGGTCCCGTCCCAGGAGGAGCCTGACGGCCATTTCCCGACCTGCCCCTATCCCAATCCGGAGATCCGGGAGGCCATGGAGGAGGGGCTCCGGCTGTGCGATGAGGTCCGCCCCGATCTGCTGCTGGGCACTGACCCGGACTGCGACCGCATGGGCGCGGCGGTGCCTGACGGCAAGGGCGGCTACCGCCTCATCAGCGGGAACGAGATGGGCGTGCTGCTCTTGGACTACCTGTGCCGCACCCGTATCGAAAAGGGGACGATGCCCAAAGACCCTGTGGCGGTCACCACCATCGTGTCCACCGACATGGCCACGCCCGTGGCCGCGGAATACGGCGTGGAGCTGCGCCGGACCCTCACGGGCTTCAAATACATCGGCGAACAGATCGCCCTGCTGGAAGCGGAGGGGAGCAGGGATCGGTTCGTGTTCGGCTTCGAAGAGAGCTATGGCTACCTGTCCGGGGCGCATGTCCGGGACAAGGACGCGGTGAACGCCGTGATGCTGGCCTGCGAGTGCGCCGCTTGGTATGCTGCCCAAGGGATGACCCTGCTGGACGCGATGGACGCTTTGTACGAGAGGTTCGGAGCTTACCGAAACGATTTGGTCAGCATCGCCTTTGAGGGACAGGACGGCATGAGGGCCATGGAGGGGCTGATGGCCTCCCTGCGCGGCGAAGCCCCGCGGGAGGTGGCCGGCCGGGCCGTCCTCCAGATGGTGGACTATCGGAACGATCCCACCGGCCTGGGCCCTGCCGACGTGCTGGAGCTGCGCCTGAGCGGGGACGCCAAGCTCATCGTGCGTCCCTCGGGCACCGAGCCCAAGCTGAAGCTGTATCTGTCCGCGAAGGGGAGCGGCGAGGCGGAAGCTTTGCAGGCGTTGGAGCAGCTCACTGCTGCGGCCCGCGCGCTGATCGAGGAGCGGAGCGCCGGCTGACAGGCCCTTCCCGGCGGCCGGCCCCTGGGCGCAGCGGCCCGGGGCGGCCGTGCGCCGAGGCCGGGAAGGCGGAGATGTCTGCGTTCGTGTCCCGGCGCATGGGGGCCGCTTTCGCTCCGATACGACCGCGATCCGTCCGAGGACGCTCCTGCTTTCCTGGTTTTCCCGATGAGGCCGTTTCGAGGCGGTTTCGTACATGGGGAGCCGCGTTTCGCCGGTATCGGAAGCACTTTGCCGCGATCGTCCGACGCGCCGATACGGCGTCCCAAGGGGCCGGGGGAGCGGCGCGAAAAAAATCTATTGCTTTTTTTTGTTTCAGGTGGTATCATGTACAAGTAAAACTGCCATGGTAACTTTTTTCCGTCCTGCGTGCGGGAGCTGTCCCGCAGCGGACGAGAGCCCGCGAACGCAGGGACCTCCAAAGGCGGGGGACGCTTCGCGATCGGTTGCCGTTCGATGGAGTTTTGCTTGGGGCTGGGTCCGATCTGTCGTTTTTTGTTCGACGTCCGATCACATCAAACATGCTGGAGCACATATGACGACTTTAGAGGTAAAAAACGTCTCGATCCGATACATGACCGGAGATTTCAAAGACATCGGCCTGAAGGAATATGTGATGCGAAGGCTGAAGCACAATTACCAGGTCAATGAGTTCTGGGCGGACAGAGACATCACATTCGCCTTGGAGAAGGGAGATATGCTGGGCATCATCGGCACCAACGGAGCGGGGAAATCCACTTTGTTGAAGGCCGTTTCCGGCATCATGGAACCTACGAAGGGGTGGGTCAGGCGGGAAGGGAACGTCGCGGCCTTGCTGGAGCTGGCCAGCGGCTTCGACGGGGACCTGACGGTGCGGGAGAACGCGTATCTTCGGGGAGCCATGCTGGGCTACACCCGCAAGTTCATGGACGAGACCTATGACAGCATCATCGAGTTCGCGGAGCTGAAGGATTTCCAGGACAGGCCCTTCAAGCAGCTCTCCTCCGGCATGAGGTCCCGGCTCGCTTTCGCCATCGCGTCCCTCGTCCAGCCGGACATCCTGATCCTGGACGAGGTGCTCTCCGTGGGCGACGGCGCGTTCCGCAAGAAGAGCGAGGCCAAGATGCGGGAGATCATCAAGAGCGGCGCGACCACAATCCTGGTGAGCCACTCCATCCAGCAGGTCAAGGAGCTGTGCAACAAGGTGCTCTGGCTGGAGAAAGGACAGCAGATCGCCTTTGGGGACGCGCAGGTGCTGTGCGGGCTGTATCAGCAGTACCTGGACAAGAAGCTCACCTTGGATGGGGCCAAGCGCGCCTGGAAGGCCCTGAACGGCCACTACGACTATCTGGTCGTCGGCGCGGGGCTGTACGGAGCGGTGTTCGCCAGGGAAGCGATGGACCAGGGGAGGCGCTGCCTGGTGATCGACAGCCGCGCTCACACAGGGGGGAACCTCTACTGCGAGAAGGTGGAGGGCATCCCGGTCCATAAATATGGCGCACATATCTTCCATACGAATGAAAAAAAGATCTGGGATCTGGTGGGGCAGTATGTCGAGCTCCTGCCGTTCGACGGCAGCGGCCTCGCCGATCGATACGTAGGCGTACCGGAGCAGGGCTACGGCCCGCTGATCGAGGGGCTCTTGGATGGCGCGAGCGTCGTGACCGGCATGTCCTATCAGAGCGTGGCGGATGCGTTCCCGAAGATCGCGGAGCACATCGTCTATACCGGACCCATCGACCAATTCTTCCAGTATAAGCTGGGCAGGCTGGAGTACCGCAGCTTGCGCTTCGAAGAGGAGATCTTGAAGCAGCCGGACTTCCAAGGGCGGGCGATCGTGGAGTGTCCCGGCGAGGAGACGCCCTATACCCGCATCATCGAACACAAACACATCGCAGGATCGCGCAGCCCCAAAACAGTGATCACCCGTGAGTACCCGGAGGAATGGATCCCGGGGAGGGGCCTTTACTATCCCGTCGAAGATAAGCGGAACAGGGAGCTTTATAAGCAGTATCTGGAGTTAGCGAAGGCGTATCCGAACGTCACCTTCGGTGGGAGACTGGGTGAGCACCGGCATTATGATATGGATGAGGCCATTGCTGCCGCGCTGGACAAGGCGGGGGAGATCGTGTCCACACCGCCGGCGTCCATTGGGTAAACGAACCACTCGTATGCAGACCCCCAGGTTTTGCCGTATTGTTCATTGTCTGTTCAAGGCTTGAAAAGCCTCTTGAAAGGAGGTGAAGAGGCCATGGGCAAGGAGCGGGAATTCTTCAACCGCGCGGAGCTTCTGCGCCGCAGCAAGGCTCGACCACCCCCGAAGTGAACCGTTGTCATCCATAGGTAAGAACCGAACTCAAAAATCAGATAGGAGACTGAAACATCATGAACAAGAAACTCATCGCCAAGCTGCTGGCAGTCGGCATGGTCCTGGCTATGCTGCCTGTCACCGCTCTGGCTGCTGCCAACACCACTGGTAACAACAACTACTACTACAACTTCTACGAGGACACCACCGCCAACGACACCAAGGTCGAGGACGAGGACATCACCCTGGAGGCCGGCGAGGCCGTCATCAGCGCGAAGGTCATCAATGGCATCGCCAACGTCTCCATGACCGAGAAGGCCATGGACAGCATCATCGAGCAGCTGAAGGAGGGCGAGGTCCTGGTGCTGAAGATCAGCGCTAAGGGCGCTTCCACCGTCAACTTCTCCGTGCCCGCCAAGAGCCTGGTCGCCGTGGCCGAGAAGACCGGCGAGGGCTTGGTCATCGAGAGCGACCTGGCCGTCATCACTCTGCCTAACGAGGCCCTCAAGACCCAGTTCAAGGATGCCACCACCGTGAGCTTCAAGGCTGAGGTCAGCATCATGGGCGCTTACAGCGTCACCATCCGCGCGGACGGCAAGGCCGTCAAGGATATCAAGGGCCTGGAGGTCGTGTTCCCGTAAGGGAAGGCGATGCCTGAGCCTGCCGATCCTTTTCGGACCGGCCGATAAGTAGACCCAGCGGGAAGGAGGGGGCTGCGGCCCCCTCCTTCTCCCAAATTTCCGGCGTTTGGCGGAGGTTTGGGAGAGGGAGTTTCCAAAGGAAAGGTGATATCGATATGGCCCGTGGTACGAAGATCCCCCCGTCCGTGCGGACAGCATGGCAGTCTGTCGATCTGATCCTGGCCGCCGCGCTGTTCTTTTTCACGGCTTGCCTGTGTTCAGCGGCCACGATCAAATCAACGGCTATCCTGCTGATCCTGCTGACGCTGTCGGCGGTGTTCCTGTTCTATGAAAAGGTGCGGGACCGCGTCAAGCTGCCCATCGTGGCCCTGGGCTTGGTGGTGCTGATGGACGGTCTGTCCAACCTGTATGCAGTGTCGGGGAAATATGCGCTGTACGAGTTCTTGAAGGTGCTGGCCGCCTTTTGCCTGGCGATCCTGTTCCTGGCGTTCACCGGAGAGCGCGATCCGGGCAGGCAGGCGGCGGTGGTCCTGGAAGGCTGCGCCGCCATCGCCGGGCTGGTGAGCATCGATCTGCTGTCCACCCGGTACATCAGTACGCCGGTGCTGGCTTTCCTGGAGCTGTTCACCCCCGATTACACCGACCTGAACGTGGTGGAGGAAGGGGTGCGGATCACCTCCGTGTTCATGAACCCCAATGTGTTCGCCGGCTGTATGGGCATCGGTGTGCTCTTGAGCCTGGGGCTGGCGGTCTATACGGAAAAGAAAGCGGCCCGGGCGGTCCATCTGGTCTGCCTGTCGATCAACTCTCTGGCGTTCATGCTGGCGTTCAGTATGGGCGCGTGCGTGATGATCGTGCCCGCGTTCCTGGTGTTCCTGGCGTTCGAGAGCCGCGAGCGCCGGGCGAGCCTGCTGTTGCTCATGCTGGAGACGCTGACGGTGACACTGCTGGCCACTTTCCCCATATCCCTGACCTCTATGACCGCTTGGGACGGGGTCCGGCCCATACCGCTGCTGTGCACCATCGGCGCTGCTGCGGCCCTGTGCGCTTTGGATCTGTTCGTCGGGCGGCGCGCAGCCGCCAGATTGAGCGAACACGGGAAGGCGGTCTTGTGCCTCGTCGGCGCCGTCCTGGCAGCGGTGGTGGTGTTCGCCGTGGTGGCCTGCAACTGGACCACCGGCGTGTCCCTCCAGGCGGGAGAGACCCTGCGCCGTTCCAGCTATCCCGCGCCGGGGACGTATGCCCTGACGGCCCAGGCGGACGGGGAGGTGTCCGTAGTCATCGAGAGCCAAGATCGCGCGGCGACCATGATGCACACCAGTACCCAGTTGTATGCCGGCCCACTGTCCCAGGCGGAATTCACCGTGCCCGAGGGCAGCTTGGTGGTCTATTTCAACTTCCGGGCCGACGGGCAGTCCAGGTTGGAGTCGGTGGCCTATGAGGGAGAGGGGGGCGCCGGCGCCATCCCGCTGGGGTACAAGCTCCTGCCCAGCTTCGTGGCCAACCGCCTCCAGGGCCTGTTCGCGAACCAGAACGCCATCCAGCGCTTCGTCTTTTTCGAGGACGGGCTGAAGCTGTTCCGGCGCAGCCCTGTGATCGGCTTGGGGCTGGGGGCGTTCGAGAACGGCGTGAGGAGCGTGCAGACCTTCCACTATGCCACCAAATACGCCCATAACCACTATATCCAGACCATGGCGGAGACAGGGATCGTGGGCCTCGTGCTGTTGCTGGGGCTCCTGGCGGTATCGGCCGTGGCGGTGTGGCGGGGGAGGAAGCAGCCTCTCGTCCCGGCCCTGGCCGCGGCCCTGGCCTTCATGGTGGGGCACGGCGCGGTGGAGCTGGTGTTCTCCGCCTATCCGTATCTGCCAATGGCGTTCGGCGTGTTCGCGATCATCGACCTTTGCTGCGGCAGTGCGGTCCCTGTGCCCGCGTGGATGGGCAAGCAGAGCTTCCGGACCGGAGCGACCCTGAGCGCCTCGGCGCTGATGGTGGTGTTCGGCGTCATGCTGGGCTGCAATATGACGGCGCAGAGCATCGCGGTCCAGGCCGGGACGCTGCCGGAGCTGGAAGAGGCCATGGGCCTGGACCTGTTCGAACGGGCGGATTATATGCTCACCTATGTGGTATGGGCCACAGAACCGGACCTCGATGCGGAGACCCAGCAGAAGGCGAACGGATATGCGGAGCGTTTGGCAAAGATCCACTCCAACACCATCCCGATCCGTCTGGCGGAATATTACTTGGTGACGGGGCAGATCCCAAAAGCGATGGAGATGGCGGAGCAGTATGTGGACTATGTATCCTCGGCCAATGCCGCATGGCAGGACACCTTCGATCTTTTGGAGCGGTACGAGCAGGACACAGAGGTCTACCGGGCGGGAGTGACGCACATCGCGGAGCTGATGGAGGCTTGGAACCGGGAAAACCTGGGACAGATCGATGTGGACGCCGAGACCTGGGCTTTCATAGAACGTATGCGGACGTAAGACAGATGCTTCTGAGAGAGAGAATATGATAAAAGAGAATCAACTGCTGCTGAACCGGCTCCATGTGCTCACCGATGGGATCATCTTATACGCCACGCTGCCGCTGGCGTTCTGGATCCGCTTCTCCATCCTGGAGGGGGGGGTCCCCTCGGTGCCGTTGTATCATTATATGCTGTTGGGCATACTTTTGACTGCCGCCCAACTGTTCATCTATGCCACCTTCGGCCTGTATCAGTCATTCCGCAGGATCCGCCTGGGCCGGGAGCTGGAGCGGCTCTGGGTGGCCAACGGACTGGTGATGGCGGTGCTGCTCAGTATCCTGTTCGTTCAGCGTTATATCGACTTCTCCCGGCTGACCCTGGGCATCTGGTGCCTGCTGAGCACAGGGCTGCTCAGCGGGAAGCGGGTGATCCTGCGCGGGGTGCTGCGGTATTTCCGCCAGCAGGGCTACAATCAGAAGCATGTGATGGTGCTGGGCAGCGGCGAGATGGCGCGGGCCTATCTGGAGACCATCCATACCCAGCGGGAGCTGGGCTATCATGCCACCGGCTATGTGGCGTCCCAGCAGATGGTGGATCCGCCGGGGGCCAAGCGTCTGGGCGGCTTCGACAAGCTGGAGCAGCTCTTGAACAAGCACCGTCCGGACGAGGTGGTCTGCGCCATCAGCGTTGAGGACTATGGGCGGATGCCGGAGATCATCGCCGCCTGTGAAAAGACGGGGACGAAGCTGTCCATCATCCCGTTCTATGCCAAATACATGCCCTCCAACCCCCAGTTCGATGAGCTGGAGGGCATCCCTTTGCTGAACCTGCGGCGCATCCCGCTGGACAACTGGGCCAACGCGTTCTGCAAGCGCGCCATGGACATCGCCGGATCGCTGGTGCTGATCCTCCTGTCCTCGCCGGCCATGCTGCTATGTGCGGTCGGAGTGAAGCTGACCTCGCCTGGACCTGTCATCTTCAAGCAGGAGCGTGTAGGGCTGGGGAAAAAACGGTTCTATATGTACAAGTTCCGGTCCATGCATGTGAACGGCGGGCAGGACACCGGCTGGAGCACGGACCACGACGGGCGTAAGACCAGGTTCGGGGCGTTCATGCGCAAGCTGTCCCTGGACGAGCTGCCTCAGTTCTTCAACGTGCTCAAAGGGGACATGAGCCTGGTGGGCCCGCGGCCGGAGATCCCCTACTATGTGGAGCGATTCAAGCAAGATGTGCCTTTGTATATGGTGAAGCATCAGGTCCGGCCGGGCATCACCGGCTGGGCCCAGGTGAACGGGCTGCGGGGGGACACCTCCATCAAGGCCCGTGTGGAGCATGACATCTATTACATCGAGCATTGGAGCCTGCTGTTCGATATCGAGATCCTGCTGATCACGCTGTTCCGCGGGAAATTCGTGAACAGCGAGGCCCTCAAATGACGAAGGGAGCGGCCATGGGACGAAAGGTTCTGTTCACCGCCTCTACATATTCCCATATCGTGAATTTCCATCTGCCCTACCTGCGGCGCTTCCAGGAGGAGGGGTGGACGGTCCACGTCGCCTGCGGCGGGCAGCCGATGCCCATCCCATACGCGGACCTCACGCTGGACCTCCCTTTCGAGAAATCCATGAGCTCCCCCAAGAATTTCAAGGCGGCTGCGGTCCTGCGCGGTAAGATCAGGGAAGAGGGATACGATCTGATCAGCACCCACACGTCTCTGGCGGCATTTTTCACACGGCTGGCGCTTTTGGGGCTGAAGGGACGTCCGCTGGTGGCGAACATGGTCCATGGGTATCTGTTCGACGACCAGACGCCCTGGCACAAGCGGAGCCTGCTGCTGGCTGCGGAGCGATCGACGGCTTCGGTGACGGACCTGCTGCTCACCATGAACCGCTGGGACTATGACGCGGCGTCGGCCTATGCCCTGGGCCGGAAGGTGGTACATATCCCCGGGGTGGGCGTGGATCTCTCGCGGCTGTATATGCCGGACTCTGAGCTGCGCCGGCGCGTGCGCGAAGGAGCGGGCGTTGCGGAGGAGGCGTTCATGCTCTTCTATGCGGCGGAGTTTTCGGGCCGCAAGAGCCAGTCTGTCTTGATCCGTGCCATGGAGCAGCTCCCGGGAGAGGTCGTGCTGGTGCTCGCGGGGGACGGGACGATGCGCCGGGAGTGTCAGGAGCTGGCGGGACGCTTGGGCGTGTCCGATCGAGTGGTGTTCCCGGGGCAGGTGTCCGATGTGGGAGCATGGTATGCCGCAGCGGACGCTGCCGTCTCCTCCAGCCGGATCGAGGGTCTGCCGTTCAACGTCATGGAGGCGATGTCCGCCGGACTGCCGGTGGTAGCCAGCAGCGTGAAAGGCCATGAGGACCTGATCGTAGACGGCGAGACAGGGCTGCTGTACCCTTATGGGGATGCCGGAGCCTTCGCGAAGCAGATCTTACGCCTTTTGAGCTCCCAGTCCCTGCGGCGAGAGTTGGGAGAGCGTGGTCAAAAGAGCGCCGCCGGGTATCGTTTGGAGGAAGTTTTCCCCATCGTCTGGGCGCAGTACGAGGAGCTGCTCCCCGTCAGAGCTGCGGCGGAGGGGCGATAGAGTGCTGGAGATCGGAGGAAAACTGGGCCTTCGCTGAGATAAAATGACCATCCGGCAGTTTTTTGCCATATCTTTGGTATAGATCGTGACACCTCCGTCCACAATATGGCCGGAGGTGTCATTATGAACAACAAACGAACATGGATCGAAAAAGCAGGGGATTTCATTTCAGGAAAAGGTTTCTATCTTGTGGTGCTGATCTGCGTGGCGGCCATCGCCCTGTCGGGCTACTATCTGGTCCAGGGCGTTCGCAGCGGCTTGGCGGATGTGGAGGATCAGCCGGCGTCCGGCTCTGCGGCCATCCAGGTCCAGCCCTCCGCTGCGCCTTCGGTGAGGCCCACCATCAGACCCACCGATCCTCCTGCAACGGGGTCGGCTCAAGTCACCGCGTCCCCGCAGGTCTCCGCGAGCCCGGAGCCTTCCGCCCAGCCTACGCCCTCGGCAGCTCCTACGCCCGCTCCCACTCCCACTCCCGCGCCCACTCTGGCTCCAGCCCCGCTGGTCTTTACATGGCCGGTGAAGGGCTCGATCATCGCCAGCTTCTCGGTGGAGGTATTGGCCTACAATGAGACGATGGGGGACTGGCGTACCCACAACGGAGTCGATATTGCCGCGTCGGTCGGATCCCAGGTGCTGGCCGCAGCGAACGGCACGGTGTCCGCAATGTACCAGGACGACCTCATGGGCACAGTAGTCGAGATCGACCACGGGGAAGGGCTGGTGAGCCAGTACGCCAATCTGGCGGCCGTGCCCACTGTGGCAGTGGGCGACGGGGTCAAGACCGGGACGGTCATCGGCTCGGTGGGGGAGACCGCTGCGTCTGAGCGCGGCAGGGAGGCCCATCTCCACTATGCGCTGCTGAAGGACGGCTACCCTGTGGATCCCGCCGACTATCTGCCTGCACAGTAAGATCGATAGAAGGGACGGGCCCTGATAGGGCCGAGCCCCAAAAAATGGAGACAGCCGCATGATGCTTTGGCATCATGCGGCTGTTTTTGATGGCTGCGTCCAGGGGCGATCCTGCCCGCACGGCGCACACCGCCTGACTGAGCGCCTCATGATCCGTCTGCATGTCCCCACTGCCGCTGCGGCAGTTCGCCGCCCGCGGCGGTACATCCCCGGACGATCTTGACGGGCATGGAGGCGGCCTCCTGTTCCGATATGCCCTTTCCATCTCGCCACGATGCGGGCGATCTGGAAAGCCCGTCATGGTCCTGAAACGGTGTGTGGGCCTCGGGTCTTGGAGTTTTTGGCGATCTGCTATTTTTTGGCGTGACTTTTTCCGACTCATGTGGTATATTTGTGAAAAGGACTTTCAAGGAGACGCAGCGAGTATGGATATCCTGATCATCGATGCCCAAGGAGGCGGCATCGGCAAGCAGCTTGTGGCTGCTGTGAAAAAGGCTTTCCCAAGCGAGACCGTGACGGCGGTGGGCACCAATAGTTTGGCTGCCTCCGCCATGCTGAAGGCGGGAGCCGACCATGTGGCAACGGGGGAGAACGCCGTGGTGGTGTGCTGCCGGAGGGCGGACGTGATCGTCGCGCCCATCGGTGTGGTCATCGCCGACGCCATGCTGGGGGAGATCACCCCCGCCATGGCGCTGGCGGCGGGGCAGAGCAGGGCGAAGCGCATCCTGCTGCCCATCGGGCACTGCGACAACATCGTGGTGGGGACGAAGGAGCTGAGCATGGGGCAAATGGTGCAGGAAACGGTGGCGCGCCTCGGGGCCGTCCTTACGGACGGCGTCCGGTGACGCTGTGGCCGTTCAAATTTTGAAGGATGGAAAAGGAGCGATGGACGATGAACGAACCAGTGTTGGTCATCATGGCCGCGGGGATGGGGAGCCGGTACGGCGGTCTCAAGCAGTTGGATCCGGTGGGAGGACACGATCAGGTGATCTTGGACTACTCCATCTATGACGCCCAGCGGGCGGGGTTCAAAACGGTGGTGTTCGTGATCAAGAAGGAGATCGAGGAGGAGTTCAAACAGCGGGTGGGCCAGCGGGTGGCCCGGCATATGCAGGTACGATACGCGTTCCAGCGCATGGACGATCTGCCCGACGGTTATACTGTGCCGGAGGGACGCACGAAGCCCTGGGGCACCGCTCAGGCGGCGCTTGCCGCCCGGGACGTGGTGGACGGCCCCTTTGCCATCATCAACGCCGACGATTACTATGGCCGGGAGGGATACCAGAAGATCTACGACTATCTGTGCAGCCATCCGGACGGAGAGGTATATGAGTATGCCATGGTGGGCTACCGGCTGCGCAACACCGTGACGGAGAACGGTTCCGTGGCCCGGGGCGTATGTATGGTGGGGCCCGAGGGGACCCTGCGGGACATCCACGAGCGTACCTGTATCGAGAAGGACGGGGACGACGCCAGGTTCACCGAGGACGGCGGGCAGACCTGGACGTCCGTCCCTGGGGACACCCTGGTGTCCATGAACCTGTGGGGGTTCAACCGCAGCTTCCTGACGCAGACACAGGACAGGTTCCCCGCGTTCCTGGACAAAGCCCTGGCAGAGTCCCCCGCCAAAGCGGAATATTTCCTGCCCAGCGTAGTGGATCAGCTCATCGGCGAGGGCAAGGCCCGGGTGCAGGTGCTGCTCAGCGAGGACAAGTGGTATGGCGTCACTTACCGGGAGGACAAGCCCACCGTGATCGCCGCCATCGCGGAGATGACCAAGGCCGGGCTGTATCCGGACGAGCTGTGGCCGGAGAAGTGAGGAGGGACGGAGCATGAGGATCGAACTGAAGCGGGGGGCGCATACCGCCGCTGTGGAGACCAAGGGCGGCGAGCTGGTCTCCTTCCGGGACGAGCAGGGAGTCGAATATATCTGGGGAGGCGACCCCAAGTCGTGGCAGGGGCGCAATCCCAACCTGTTCCCGATCGTGGGCAACCTGAAGGACGGGCGGGTGTCGATCGGCGGTCGGAGCTACGAGATGGCCCGCCACGGCTTCGCCCGGCAGAGCGAGTTCACGGTGGCGGAACAGGGAGAGGACCATGTGGTCTTGGAGCTGCGGCACTCCCCGGAGACGCTGGAACGCTATCCCTATCCGTTCGTGCTGCGGGTGCGGCACCAGCTCACTGGGACCGGCTTCTCCACACAGTTCGAGGTCCAAGCTCCAGGCGAGGAGGAGCTGCTGTTCTGTGTGGGCGCCCACACGGGCATCAATTGCCCCTTGCGGGAGGGGGAGCGGTTCGAGGACTATCGCCTGGTGTTCGACCAGGTGGAGGACATCCAGCCGATGATACCTACCGCCCAGGGCCTTCTGGACGGCGAACGGGGGCCCGGCTTGGACCACACCGATACCCTGCCGCTGGATCACGCCGTTTTCGACCGCGTAGATACCCTGATCTTCGAGGGGCTGCGGTCCAAAGGGGTCACCCTCCGTCACAAGGACGGGGGAAGGGGCGTCCATATGGAGTTCGAAGAGTTCCCCATGATCGCTTTTTGGACCATGCCCAACGCCGGGGCCCCATATCTCTGCCTGGAGCCTTGGCACGGCTGCGCCGCGTGGGAGGACGAGAGCGGGGACTTTGCGGACAAGCCCCACGTCATACGTCTGGCCCCCGGCGAAGTGAAGAAACTGAGCTATACCGTAGAGCTCCGCTGAGCTGAAGGAAGGAGAACGAACGAAATGAACCAAGCCATCCATACCGATAAGGCCCCTGCGGCCATCGGTCCCTATTCTCAGGCCATCCAGGCCGGGAACGTGGTCTATGTGTCCGGGCAGCTTCCGATCGATCCGGCCACCGGCAGCTTCGCCGGTGAGGACGTGGCGGCTCAGACCCGGCAGTCCCTGACCAATATCAGGAACATCCTGGAAGCTGGCGGTTTGGACATGTCCAAGGTGGTCAAGACCACCGTCATGCTGAAGGATATCGCTGACTTTGCCGCTATGAACGAGGTGTACGCCGAGTTCTTCACCGCCCCATATCCTGCCCGTGCCGCTTTCCAGGTAGCCGCGCTGCCCAAGGACGCACGGGTGGAGATCGAGTGTGTGGCCGTTCTCTGAGCACAGCAAAAAGAAAGGGGATGCAGGGATTTCCTCCCTGCATCCCTTTTTGTGAGGGGAGCATATGGGCCTGAGCCGGAGCGTGTGCCGGCCTCAGCGCGCTCGGGCGGCGGTGGGCGGGCATTGACTTGACTGCCGATATATGTCATAATGAAAAAACGACTGGGCTGAGTATGCCGGCGCAGCGCAAAACGGCGCTGAAGGCATGGTATCGGGAACTATAAGGAGGAAACGATGTTTCGAGTGATCAGGACCGAAGGAGCGGCCCGCCGGGGAGAATTCACCTGCCCCCACGGCGTGGTACAGACTCCGGTCTTTATGAACGTGGGGACCCAGGGGGCCATCAAGGGCGGGCTGTCCGCCCTCGACTTGAAGGAGATCGGCTGTCAGGTGGAGCTGTCCAACACCTACCATCTGCATCTGCGTCCCGGAGATGAGACGGTACGGCAGATGGGAGGGCTGCACCGCTTCATGCGGTGGGACGGGCCGATGCTCACCGATTCAGGCGGCTTCCAGGTCTTTTCGCTGGCAGGTCTGCGGAAGATCACGGAGGAGGGGGTGACCTTTTCCTCCCACATCGACGGCAAGCGGATCTTCATGGGGCCGGAGGAGTCCATGAAGATCCAGTCCAACCTGGGCAGCGACGTGGCCATGGCGTTCGATGAGTGCGTGGAGAACCCCGCGCCGTATGACTACGCCAAGGCGTCCTGTGAGCGCACCCTGCGGTGGCTGGAGCGCTGTAAGCGGGAGCATGACAGGCTTTGCGCCTTGGAGGGCTGTGTGAACCCGGGGCAGGTCCTGTTCGGCATCAACCAGGGCGCCACCTATGAGGACCTGCGGGTGTGGCACATGAAGGAGACTGCCAAGATCGACTGCGGCGGCTATGCCATCGGCGGGTTGGCGGTGGGGGAGCCCACGCAGGTGATGTATCAGATCATCGAAGCGGTGGAGCCCCATATGCCGCAGGACAAGCCCCGGTATCTCATGGGGGTGGGCACGCCCTCCAACATCATCGAGAGCGTGGCCAGGGGAGTGGACTTCTTCGACTGTGTGATGCCGGCCCGCAACGCCCGGCATGGGAAGCTATTCACCTGGGACGGGACGCTGAACATCAAGAACGAGCGGTTCAAGCTGGACGAGCGCCCCATCGATCCGAGCTGTGATTGTCCGGTGTGCCGCCACTTCTCCCGGGCATACCTGCGCCACCTGTTCGTGGCGGGGGAGATGCTGGCCATGCGCTTGGCGGTGATGCACGATCTCTATTTCTATAACGACCTGCTCCGCCGCATCCGGGAGGCTTTGGACGCGGGGCAGTTCGAGGCTTTCCGCGCGGAATATTCGGAGCGGCTGGCCGGGCGGGCGGAGTGAACGGCCTGCTTGCGCATGGTGGGAAGCCTCTTTTTCAAAGTGGCGCTGCCCTGACGGATATGTGGTATGGAGCAAGAGCTGTCATATTCGAAGATCGAACGGAGTCGTACCTCGATGACGCGTTCCTCAAAGGGAGCGTGGAAAATGGGGGTTGTGTTTCCTGTCGGAAACAGTTATAATGGTCCAATGAGTCATCATAAAATCTTTACATTGGAGGAGATCGTCAAGTGGAAATCATTATGATCGTGGTCATGATAGCTATCATGTACTTCATGCTCATCCGGCCGGAGAACAAGAAGAAAAAAGCAGCCGAGGAGATGCGCAGTAATCTGAAGGTGGGCGACACCATCACCACCATCGGCGGTATCGTGGGCACCATCTGCGCGGTGAAGGAGCAGACCGTCGTGATGGAGACCGGCGCCGATCGGGTCCGCATCGAATTCACCAAATGGGCGATCTCCAGCAAGGGGACCCAGAGCACGGAGGATGCGCCCGTCACCGAGAAAGAGGACAAGAAGGACAAAAAGGCCGACAAGTGAGCTAGGTCGGATCGGAATGACAAGCACCCCTTTTGCATATGGTATAGAAACCATGTGAAAAGGGGTGCTTTTATGGGTAAGGCGGAGGCGCAGGGGACCAACGCCGTACAGATGGCGACGGGGGTGGCGCTGGGTGGCCTGCTGGCGCTGGGGGTAGAGCTGTCGATCTTGCTTTTAGGGGCCCTGGCAGTGTCGAATGGTATCTTGAAGGAGGACGCGGCGGCCCAATTGACGGCGGCGGCCTGTGTCCTGGGGTGCTTCGTGGGCGGTCTGCTGGCCTGTATGCGGTGGCGCTCGAAGCGGCTGCTGGGCGGCGTGGCGACGGGGGTCGTATGCTATCTGCTGATCGTGGCGGTGGGGCTGCTCATGAGCGATGGGCTGGCGCTGGGGACCCAGGCGCTCATCGAGCTGGCGGGATGCCTGTGCGGCGGCGCGCTGGCCGGCCTTCTGGGAGGCGGCGGGCGAAAAAAACGTACATCTGCCCGAAAAAAATGACCGGATCGCGGACCGTGTGCCGGGAGGCACTTGACAAAGGTGGAGAAAGTATCTATAATTCCATAGAATGACTGTTACAGCAGATCTGCCCGCATCCTGTGGGCGGCGGCCCGGTCTGCCGCCCTGGCGGGGAAGAAAGGAATGGAGCAAAAGATGGCCAAGGAATATAAGCTGAGTGCTGAGCGGCTGGAAGAACTGAAGAAGGAACTGACGTATCTCAAGACCGTGAAAGAGAAAGAGGTGGCCGATCTTATCAAGGAGGCCCGGTCTTTCGGCGATCTGTCGGAGAACAGCGAGTACGACGAGGCGAAGAACGAGCAGGGGAAGCTGTATTCCCGCATCGCCGAGGTGGAGAACATCTTGGCCAACTATGTGGTCATCGAGGAGAACACCGACGACACCGACACCGTGCGCATGGGCAGCCGTATCACGGTCAAAGATGCGGCCACCGGCGACGAGGAGACCTATCAGGTGGTGGGTTCTCAGGAGGCCGACCCCATGAACGGCCGGATATCCGAGGAATCGCCCTTCGGCAGAGCCCTGCTGGGAAAAGCCATCGGCGAGATCGCGGTGGTGGAGGCTCCCGCAGGCAACATCGAATATGAGGTGGTCGCCATCCAGCGGTGAGGGCGGTCCCGTCACGATACAAAGGAGAGAAGATCAATGTCCGATCAGACCAACAATCAGCAGCCTGTCCAGGAGGAGCCCTCTCTGTCCGAGCTGCTCCAGATCCGCCGGGACAAGTTGAGCAGCCTGCGGGAGCAGGGGCAGGACCCGTTCGTCATCACCAAGTTCGACGTCACCCATCACAGCGACGAGGTGAAGGACCGCTTCGAAGAGCTGGAGGGCCAGACCGTCCGGGCGGCGGGCCGTATCATGAGCAAGCGGGGGATGGGCAAGGCGGTGTTCGCCGACCTCCAGGACGGCGCGGGCCGGGTGCAGCTCTATGTCCGCATCGACGATGTGGGCGAGGAGGCCCTGGCCGTGTTCAAGAGATACGACATCGGCGATATCGTGGGCGTCGAGGGAGAGGTGTTCCGCACCAAGCGGGGTGAGATCTCCATCAAGGCGAAGGTCATCACGCTGCTGTCCAAGTCCCTGCTGCCCCTGCCGGAGAAGTTCCACGGCCTCACCGATGTGGAGATCCGCTGCCGCCAGCGGTATGTGGATCTGATCGTGAATCCTGATGTGAAGCGGAACTTCATCATCCGTTCCCAGTTCATCAAGCATGTGCGGGACTTCATGGACCGGCGCGGCTTCATGGAGGTGGAGACGCCGGTGCTCAACACCATCTCCGGCGGCGCCACCGCCCGGCCTTTCATCACCCACCATAACACCCTCGACATCGATATGTACATGCGCATCGCCACCGAGCTGCCTTTGAAGCGGCTCATCGTGGGCGGTCTGGAGCGGGTGTACGAGATAGGCCGCATCTTCCGCAACGAGGGCATGGACAACCGGCACAATCCGGAGTTCACCACCATCGAGCTCTATCAGGCATATGCTGACTTCAACGACATGATGGACCTGTTCGAAGATCTGCTGTCCTCTGCGGCCCAAAAGATTTTGGGCACGTATCAGGTGGAGTGGCAAGGGGAGCAGATCGACCTCACCCCCGGCTGGCCGCGCCTGCCCATGCACGAGGCGGTGAAGCAGTATACCGGCCTGGACTTCATGACCATCGCCACGGACGAGGAGGCGGTGGCCGCCGCCAAGTCCATCGGCGTGGAGCTGCCCGAGACCGCTGACAAGACCTGGGGCAACGCGCTGTACGAATGCTTCGACCAGCGGGTAGAGGGCAAGCTGATCCAGCCTACCTTCATCACCATGCACCCGGTGGACGTCTCCCCGTTGGCCAAGCGCTCTGCGATGGACCCGCGGCTCACCGAGCGGTTTGAGCTGTTCATCTGCCGCAGCGAGATGGGTAATGCTTTCTCCGAACTCAATGACCCGATCGATCAGCGCCAGCGCTTCCAGAAGCAGGTGGAGCTGCGGGAGAAGGGGGACGATGAAGCCGGGATGATGGATGAAGATTTCCTCACCGCGTTGGAATACGGTATGCCGCCCACCGGCGGCCTGGGCATCGGCATCGATCGCTGTGTGATGCTGCTGACCAACAATGACTCCATCCGGGAGGTCCTGCTCTTCCCCACGATGAAGCCGCTGGACTGAAAAGTCGTTGCGCCGCAAGAGTTCCAGAGGATCTCAGCCCCACTTTTTGAAAACATTACGACGACCTTACGACAAACGAAAAGGATCTTGGTATAGCAAGAGGAGTGCGGGCCGCAAGAGGTACGGCTCTATAGAAATCAAAAAGGAAAGGCAGACCACTGTGGTCTGCCTTTCCTTCTTCGTTTTGCGTGACCTGCCATGAACTTTCAGGGAAAGCGGCTATCGAGAACTGATGAGCTGCAATCTGCAAGTCAGACGATGTTCTCACCTAGGATCACCTTCGGCATGGTGGTCAAGCAGCGGTTCCAGCGCTTATAGAATTTCTCTATGCCAAGCTTCGATACTCTGGCATGAGCCTCTTCATTTTCCAGCACCCAATATAAAACATATGTTACCTTACCCGTATCTCTTGTAAGGCGGATGGGGAGTTCTCCTTCTTTGACCGCATTGAAGTCTTTCTGCCGGTGGGTACGTTTGATGTAATGTACATCGATGACGCCATCCTGCTGCAAATAGAACTCAGCTACTTCTTTCATCAGCGCTTCGATCTCATCCACCTTGGTCGATTTGGCTTCATATATACATATCTCATAGAACATGATGTCCCTCCTCAGATCGGTATTTACCGCTTAGCTCATTATAAAATGCAGCACTCTGAAAATCAACTTCTTTTCAGAGCATTGCGGCTTCGTTAGTGCGCTTCCCGAGGAAGGGGCGCGTTTCTGCCCATGGGCGACCTTTATCATGGAACTGGTCCTTGACAAAGGGGTTGGGGACATATATCATTTTTAGAGGATGAGCCATGAGACCTTCCCCATAAGAGCAGAAGGCTGCGATGGAAGCAAGGACGGACACATGGTGGATCTCTTCGGTGAGGTGTTCTGGAACGGCGGCCGGAGGGACGATGGACGGGGCCCTGACGGGCGATACATATGATGACTGCCCAAGGAAAAAATAGATATAAGGAGCGTACGATCATGGGATTGTTCAAGAAAAAGAAGTCGGAACAGACGCATCAAGACTCCAAGGAACAGCAGCAGGAGGACCCGATGGCAAAGATGGAGCCATCCATCCGGCCCGGCGGCGTGTTCATGGTGCAGCTCTTGATGAAAGACAAGTGCGAGACGCCCAGCGCCGAGCGGATGGCCGAGGTGCTGTCCCGGCATATCGGCAAGGTGGAGGCGGCGGAGCCCTCCGGCCAGGTGGCCGAAGCTATGACGGATATCGCCGTCTTTGCCGCTATGGAGCATCTCGGCAGCTTCAGCGGCGGTCAGAAACTGCCGGTGCAGGTGTCCGTCATGCCCTGTGAGCAGTTCTACCCGGAGAAGATCGACGAGATGAAGCGCAGTCAGATGTGGGACTGCCTCCAGGATCGGGACCGGATCTTGACCGAATGCAGATATTGCGTCTTTGCCAACGACATCTTGTGCGGGGCGCTGGATCCCCTGGAGCGGGCCGACTTCGACATGGACTATCTGGAGGCGCTTTTGGAGCTGTATCCCACCTGTGAGGCGGTCTACTCCCTCAACTCCGGCAAGCTGATCCTGGCGGATACCATCCGGGGCCGGGCGGCGGAGGGGTTGGACCGCTTCGTCCGCTACATCGTCAACGCCCGCTTCTTCAACATCAGCGGCACCAACGACCATGTCGTGGACACCCTAGGGCTGAGCCTGCTGTATGTGGAGGACCTGCAATACCATTTCCACGGCATGGACCCGAACTGGGTGGTGGGCCACGCCTACAACGTGGCGTCCTATATCCTGGCCAACCGCCGTCCCATCAAGGATGGGGACACCATCGATGGAGTGGTGGACGGGCGGCTGGACCAGAGCCTCCAATGGAGATGCCGTTTTGAGGACGCCATGATCGGACCGGCTCGAAGCGTGCTGGACATATACATGAACGAGTACGCCGCTGGGGATCGTCAGGGCCGATAGGGCACGATCGACGGATACATTGCCGGAGGAAGCAGATGCGATAGGGAACAGGACGCCCATGTGTCGAGCACATGGGCGTCCTGTGTCATTCGTAGATGGAGTCGATGATCTGCGTCGATCCCTTCAGGATGATGCCCCCACGGATGGCGCACTCCACCGGGCCAACAGTTTCCAGAGATCGTAGTGGTTGGCTGCTGCCACCGAGGCGGACAGCAGCAGGATGGACAGTGCCGCAGTGGCCAGCGTCCCCCACACGCCCCACCGGCGCAGGGACACTCGACGCCGTTCCGGAACGGCGCTTGAGGACGGTGCCACACCGTCCTCATAAAAGACGCTGCGATCCTCAGCAAAAGGGAGGTGCTCCTCCTGGAAGCGTTCCCAGGCCCGTTCTGCTGCGGCGCTGAGATCCGTCCCCCGCTCTGCCAGCACACGGGCGGCATGGTAGAGTTCGTCCATACGGGCCTCTCCGCTCTCCGCATCCTGGAAGTCCAGGAGGAGCAGTTCCTCCAAGCCCGCTGTGCTCATCCGCTCCAGGCCGGCAGGCTCCGGATGGTCCAAATGTTCCGATATTCGCACACAGCTTCCCCCTTTCTTTGGGAGTCCTCAAATCTTCAGCCTCTTTTGCAGCCTTTTCCTGGCACGCTGCACCCGCTTTTTGCAGGCTTCTACGGATATGCCCAGCTCCTGGGCCAGATCCGATATGGTGCATCGCTCCAGGGCGAGGCGTTTGAGGAGACGGAACTCCTCGCTGTCCGACACGTCGCGGAACAGCAGGTCCACGCTCAGCAGCTCCGGCCCTTCGATGGGGAGGTCCTTGCCTTCGCTGGAGAACAGCATCCGCTGGAGCTTCCTCTGGGCCCGGAGCATGTTCTGCATCACATGCTTCAGCGTCAGCATGATCCAGGCCTGGGGCTTTGGATCGGACAGGAGCTGCTCCCGCTTGGTGCAGGCGATGCAGAACGCGTCCTGGATGGCCTCTTCCGCCAGGGCGTGGTCCCCCAGGATCCGCAGGGCGTAGGCGTAGAGTGCCGGGTACATCTCTTTATATAGGTTTCCTATCTCTGATTTCCACGGCTCGCTTGAGATCACCCGATCACCTCCTGCCTGGGGCCGGCGCAGACGGCATACGCTCCTCCAGGGTCGTTCTCACTGGGCTGAGGTCTAAGTCTTGCGTCCGATCTCCAGATCCATGCCCGAAACGACTCCGATACCTGATAATGTCGCAACTAGGGGGCTTGGGGACAGTGGATCCGTGGCGGCCGGGACCTCCTGGTGGGGCTGGAGCGTTCAAAATGTGATGCGCTTCGGGAACGCCTCCTGGCGCATGATCCCCCACATCTTGTCGATGTAGGCCAGGGTGTAGAAGTTTTCATAATAGTGGAAGTAGAACGCACCTTTCAAGGTCATGTGGTAGATGCCGTCCGCTTCTGTGACGAGCCCCAGCAGCTTGGCGATGGCCAACTCGAGCCCGTAGGCTTTTTTCAGCGGCACGCCGAAAAAGCGCTCGAAGCCGTCGGCGCTGACCTGTGTGCTGTACGCGGTCCAAAAGAGGTAATACACCATGCGCTGGCGCAGGGAAAAGCGGAGGGTGAGGGAAGTGGGGAGCAGCCCTTGCTCGATCCGCCGGCGGTATCCCTCCAGCGAGAAGGTGTTGATCTTGAACTGATCGCGCAGGAGGGTGGTAGCGGAGCAGCCGAAGCCAAGGAAATCGTTCCGGGTCATGGAGGAGTACTTGGCGTGCTCCGAGCTGGAGAAGGTCCAGATGGAGTCACGGAAGTACCCTTTGTCCAGACAATACTGGGTGATGGCGTCGAGCAGCTTCCGTTTTTCGTCCTTGGGCATGGCGGGGACTTGGCTGGAGGTGAAGGTGAAGTCGATGAAGGGATAGACGGCGATGTGATCGGCCCCGCAGGAAAATGCGGCGTCGATGTCCGATCTCAGGTCGTCGAAGGTCTGCCCGGGCAGGGCGAAGATGAAGTCCATGGAGACCGTCTCGAAAGGTACGGCATCCAGGGCCGCAGCCAGGGCGGCGCGGTCCACCGGGGCGCGCCCGAGCACCGCCTGGAATTTTTCCTGGAAGGACTGTATGCCGATGCTGATCCGGGTCACGCCCGCGTCCTTCAGCGTTTGCAGGAGGGGAGGCGTCACATTGTCTGGATGGAGCTCCACGCCGATGCCGTCGGTGATGTTGAAGTGTTCCTCCGCCGCCTGTACGATCTCCGCGATGCGGTCCGCGGCGAGGGCGGGCGTCCCGCCTCCAAAATACAGGCTGGTGACGTCCTTCTTCTCGTTGACCTGATTCCCGACGAGATGGATCTCCTGGATGAGCGTATCGATATAGCGGTCGCAGGCGTCTTTGGAGTATACCGTCTTGCAATAGGGGCAGAAGCCGCAGATGCGTTCACAAAAGGGGATGTGGACGTACAATCCCAGGTCCGGGCAGGATCCATAGGGGATCTGCTGGTCATATCCGTCCGTAAAGACGAAAGGCTTGGGCGAACGGGTCAGCCACATCCTCGTCAAGCTGGTCATCACACTCATATCTCACCTATATATATCTCAGGTAGGTCCGCAGCATGTCCAGGATGATCCTGACGTTCCCACGGAACAAAAGCGTATACTCTGCCACAAAGAAGTAACCGCACTGGCTGCATAGCCCCTCCACCTCGATGCAGCGGCCGCAGGTGCTCACTTTGCCGTTTTCCACTACCACGCATTGGTGGCACGGGGTAGGGAAGCTGTTGTCGATCAGGTAAGGGAAGGCGCTTTTCAGATTCAAGACCGGGGCCCCATCCTTCATCATCTGTTCGATCGTCCGGCAGCAGGCCGCCTTGTCCTGCCTGGACAGCGCCAGTTCCCGGGTGTCGGGATAAGGCGTATGGAAGTTGAAGGACACGGCGCGGACGTTCTTCGTATCCCGGGCAGTGAGGCACACCGCTCGGATGGCGCCCTTGTTGATCTGGTTGATGGCCATATAGAGACAGATGTTGTCGGAGGACGCGTGCCGGATGTTCTCCATGATGATATCATAGGTGTCGCCCCGGATGGCGTTGTGCCGTTCCCGGTCCCCGTCCAGGCTCAGCAGGATCAGATCGGCCTCCGGCAGATCCAGGGGATAGGTGCCGTTGGTCACTACGTTGACGATCAGAAAGCCCATCCGCTTCGCCTCGATCACCAGATTCCGCAGGCTTTTGCTTCCGTCCCGCCATAAGAAGGTCTCGCCGCCGCAGAAAAACAGGATGCGCACTCCCATGTCGTAGAGCATCCTCATCTCGCCCCGGATCTGTTGGTAGGGGTGGATCGCGGCGGTGATGTTGTTGACCGAGCAGTGTTTGCACGAGAGGTTGCATTTGTCTGTTAGGATGACCGTGCCGAGGATGGGCTTTTTCTCGCCGGAAAGGATGGTCTTGATACCGAAGCCGGCGAAGTATGCAAAGGATGACAGCTTCATGGCTCTGTTCCCTCCCTTTATCAGATATATCGTTCAGTATATACCAGCGCGGTGCGGCCGTCCAGCGTATGGGGATAGGTGGTCTTTTGGGGACGATGCCCGGTCGGGACACCGTGCGTTGGAAGTACACAGCTACGTGTTGCCGGATCGGCGGACGCCGCCCCCCACCCCAGAGCTTGGACAGGCATCCTCGTTTGGATGCCGCAACACGATTCGAAAAAATTTTGTGGGATCTTGCCGTTCCCGGTGTATAGTAGGATATAGGAAGAAGAAGGAGGGAGGCATCGTGGAGGACGCGCGACTGATTCAGGCCCTGCGGACCCGGCAGGATGGAGCCATGGAGCGGTTCCAGACGGCGTATGGCCCGCTGATCCGGTACGTCATCGCCCCTATCCTTGACGATGAACGGGACCGGGAGGAATGCCTGTCCGATGTGCTGCTCCGGGTGTGGGACTCCATCGGAACGTTCGACCCGGGGCGGGCCACCCTGACCACCTGGCTCACCCACCTGACCCGAAACGCGGCGCTCAACCGCCGCCGGGCCAACGAGCGCCGCCGGGAGGGCGGCGGTCTGGACGAGGCCATGCCGGATACCGGAGATGGTCCGGAGCAGTCCTTGCTCAAGGCGGAGACGGCGCGGGCCATGTGGGCCGCGGTGGAACGGCTGGGCCGCAGGGATCGGGAGCTGTTCCTGCGCAAATATTACTACTATCAGTCCACCGGCCAGATCGCCGCGGAATCGGGCCTGACCGTCCGGGCCGTGGAGGGCAAGCTATACCGCATCCGCAAACGTTTGCGGTCGGAACTGGGAGGTGTTTCGAATGGATGGATTTGACCGCCTGCTCTATGCGGGCTCCGATCGACTCCCGCCGGAGCTGGCTGGACTGAGACCGCCCTGTCCGTGGAGGAAGCCCATAGGGCTGATCTGTTGGGGGCTGGCGCTCATCACGATCACCCTGGATCTTCTCGGTCTGGACATCATCTTGCCGGCGGTGGGCACAGTGCTGCTGTGGCTGGGCCTGCGTCCCCTGCGGCGTGAAAACGGCGCGTTCCGGTTCGCCTATGCCTGTGCCACTGTGTACGCTGTGCTGCGTCTGGCCGGTGTGCTGCTCCAGGCCACGCCGATGGACGGCTGCCTTGCGGAGCTGATCGGTCGGGAATGGGTCACGGCCACAGGCTCGGTGCCGCTCTACCATGTGTTGCGGACGGTCCTGGTCCAGACGGTGCTGGTCTTGGCCGTGGGCGGGCTGTGGCAAGGTCTGAAAGGCGTATCCATCCGGGCCGGGCAGGAGCCGCGCACGGCTGCGGCCGGAGGGCTGGCGATCCTGGAAGCCCTGCTGATCCTGCTGGCCCTCATTGGACTGGAGGGCTGGCTGCTGGTCGGGCCGGTCATGCTCGTGTGGATCTGTCTGGTAGTGGGCCTGTACAAGCTCAGCAAAAGCTTGGATCGGGTGGGCTATGCCCTGAGGCCCGCTCCGATGCCTGTCTCCAGCGGGCTCGCGCTGGGGCTTTGGCTGGGCCTCCATCTCCTGGGGATCGGTGTCCTGCCGCTGCTGTTTTCCCGTCTGCCCGTCAAGAGCCAGACGCCGGCATATGCTCCAGGCGGCGATGCACCCCTCCGCGCCGAATTGCTGGAGCTGGGGTTCCCGGAGGACATCCTGGACGATCTGGGCGACCGTGAGCTGTCCAGATTCCAAGGGGCCTATGGCCTGAAAAAAGAGGGATATCACGATGGGGGAGGCGCCCATCTGGACGGGATGCCCAGTGTCGTCACCATAGAGGTCCCGGTGCGGGACGAACGATATGGGTTCCATGTGGTCTGCCTGGCCTATCTGCGCTGGGACTCGGGCGAGTCGTCGGGCGGTTTCATGGAGGGGATCCAAGTCGTGCCGGATCTGCAGGGCGTCACCGTCCGTACCACCTGCCCGGACGCAGTGCTGAAATGGCAGGACAGCGCCGGGATCTCATATATCATGCCGCTGGACTTCCGATCCGATACAGACGACGCAGGGACGTCCTGCTACTTCGCCGACTTCTCATTACCGGAGGACATCAGCGGTCCCGTAGAGGGCTACCTCTTCTGGGAGGCGATGCCATCCCTTCCGGAAACGGTTTCGATATACAACTATCATGTGACCATCGCCCACCGCCGCAGCGCATGGCAGTATCCCTATACCTTACCGTCCGATGTGCTCGCTGCCGGCTCCCATGGGCCAGACTGGCGGACGTATCAATGGGCTTTCGAGGGCCAGTTGGCCCCGGAAGGGAAGTATGACCCAGTCAAATATTGAGCGCGGAGCGGATACACGAGCAGAAAGGAGACGATCCATGAGAAGGGGGGATGGTGGATCGCACGATAGGAAAAGGGCAAGGCAGGCCATCACATGGCCTGCCTTGCCCTTGATCTTTTACGGTGGAGTTGCCCGCTATCGGCGCTCCGGCTCCGGTCTAAGTGGATCTTCTGGGATCCGGGTCCGCCCAGAGCGTGGCGAAATAATCGAGATATGGCATCAGGAAGGTGAACCCCTCCACCAGACGCTCTGCAAACTCCGGGCTGTAGATGGCTTCGGACAGCTCCTCCTCATGGCCCACGGACAAGGACTTTTTGTTGTACCATTCCGTCAGCTTAGGCTCTCCGCAGGACTTCTGACGGCTGTACCCCGGGCCCTCCAAGACGAACTCGGTCTGCTTGGCCAGCTTGTCGTGCAGCTTGAGCAGAGGCTTGGGGTCCTGGTCGATGCGGGCCCTGTGCTTTTCCATCAGCGATGCCCGAGCGGACCAGAAACCCATGCCGTAGCTCCACTTGTCGGGAGCCAACTCGAACCAGAGCACAGGGTGGTCGCCGCCGGACTCATTGCCCCAGCGGAACAGGGACAGCCACAGATGATCTTTGTACGGTCCCCGGCCGAACAGCCGCCGGGCGTCCCGATAGATGCGGGAGATCTTGAGGTTCAGGCCGCTCTTGGGAAAGCGGTCCAGCAGAGCGCCCTGGACTTGTCCGCCCAGCTCCTTCATGGGGGCGAGGAAATAGGTCTGATAATCCGACTTGTGGGCCTCGAACCAGCTTCGCTCATTGTTGAAGCGGATGCCCCACATGAAGTCCACCGTTTCTTGAGAAAAACCTTGGAACATGGTCCCCACCTCACTCCCAACCGCCGGGAGCGTTGGGACCATAGCCGCCCTCGGGCAACGGCAGCTCGATATATTGGCTGGCCGAGGGTTCCGCAGAGGGGGCGCCGCTTTCCTGGGAGGGATCCTGACTGGGCACGGCCCAAGGATCCTCCGTGGGGACGGGGTCCTGACTGGGCAGGGCCCAAGGATCGTCGGTGGGGACAGGATCCTGGCTGGGCAAGGCCCAGGGATCGTCGGTGGGGACGGGGTCCTGGCTGGGCAGGGCCCAGGGATCGTCGGTGGGGACGGGGTCCTGGCTGGGCAGAGCCCAGGGATCGTCGGTGGGGACGGGGTCCTGGCTGGGCAGGACCGAGGGGTCCTCAGTGGGGATCGGATCCACGCCGGGGGTGACTGCCGGGCCCCAGGGGCCCTCGTCAGCGGGGTTGTAGAGGATCTTCTTGTCCCGCTTGGCATAGGTGCTGTGGTTCTCGTATGTGCGGGAGATGAGGTTGCCGTCCGCGTCGTACACGCAGCGGTACACATCCACCACATAGCCGGTGTACGGGGTGACGTCCACCTTGGTGGTGCCCTGGGGGATGGTCTCGTCCGGTTCGTACACGGTGGTCCAAGGCGTGGAGGACAGGAGGTAGCGGTCCGTTTTCACGGTGATCCCCTCCGGGTTGCTGCCGTAGAACTGGACATGGAGCTGGCCGTCCGATACATAGGACACGATCTTGATGGGGAAGCCGGTGCTGTTGCGGAACTTGAAGTCCAGGCTGGGGTAGTACACCGTGGCGTCCAGCCCGTTGGGGATATAGCCGGTGGAGAACGCGTGACAGGCCCGGCGGACGATCTCTAGGTTGGAGTACACCGCGCAGTAGTAGAGGGAGGACGACACCTGACACACGCCGCCGCCGTCCATGGGCACGGTCTCGCCGTTCTGGTAGCCGGTGCTGGTCTGGTAGCCGTTGCGGGCGCTGGGGTCGCCGATGGTGCCCAGATAGGAGAACACCTCTCCGGGCTGGAGGACCTTGCCGTTACAGAAGGAAGCGGCCCGGGCCACGTTGAAGGACCGGGTGGCCACGCCGTCCAGCCAAGTGTCCACAGAGGCCAGCAGATCTTTGTAATAGAGCGACTCGTCCCCGTCGGTCCCCGGCGGGGTGAATTCCAGGGGGATGGTGCAGGGCTGCCCGGGGGTGGCTTCGTCCAGGATGGCCTGGGCCTCGGCGGCATCGACGGACAGCCCGATGACGGCCGGGGTGAGCTTGCCGTTCTCGTCCACGCCTGCGGCCTTGGGCTCTACGTGTACCAGGCGCTTGATCACCTCTCCGCTGAGCTCCGCGCTGGGCAGGACATCGGGCTCCACCCTCAGCTCGTCGGCCCCTTGGACCAGCGCCTCCTCCACGGCTGCGAGCAGGGCGGCGGTGTCCACCTGCTGCCCGTCGATCCCTGGGGTGACCTGGACGGTCTCGTCGCCCACTTCGTAGGTGAAGTCCACAGGCGCCACGTACAGCTCGTCTGCGATGGACTGGATGATCGCTTTCGCCTGTGCCTCGCCCTCCGGGGTGAAAGCGGCGGCGGACAGCGGGAGGTCGGCGGGTTCCTCGGCCAGCTCCAGCCAGAGCGCGCCCAGCTTCCAGAAGGGGGTGTTCTCTTTGGCGTCGAAGCCCACCTCCACCGCTGCCTCGGGGGAACAGGCCATCAGGTCGCCGGTGAGCTCCACTCGTTGGTCCTCACCATAGAGGAGGGTGAGCTTGCGTTCGTTCAGCCGCTGGTCCATTTCCCGGGTGACCACGGCCAAGGCGTCCTCCCGGGTGAGCTTGCCCAGCTCGACCATGGCCTGGCCCCTGTCGTCTGTAGCCACTGCGCCAGGCAGGAGCTGGCCGTTGCCCTGTACCCAGGCGCAAAGGCCGAAATAGCCGCCTGTGAGGGTGACGGCCAGGGCGGCTGCGGTGAGCCCGGCGATCAGCCCGACAGGGGCCGCTTTTTTCGGAGTGGAACCTTCCATGATATTGCAAACCTCCCAACATGGGGCCGTCTCGAAAAGGCCAGGCGGACGCCGGGCAGGCGTCGCGCAGGAGACGGCCTCCTCCCATGGGCAAACCGGTCGCTTCTGCCCATCAAAAAAACGCTCCACATCGCGGCTCTGGCCTGCGTGTGACCGGGGTCGTAGCCTCATCCTGTGCAGCGATCGGTCATATTGTATCACTATATATTGAAATGGGCAAGGAAAAGTATGCAGAAAAAAGGTTACAATTTGGTATCGATCTAGTGGAAAAGGGTCCCAAGACGTTGGATATTGCCGAAAAAAGCCTCCCGTTGAGGCCGATACGGGAGGCTTTCGGATCTTTTTCGCGACAGGACGGACTTCAGGTGCTGTGGCCCTCCACGATGGCGCCGCTGCGGAATGCGGCCACCAGGTCGATGAGCTCGTCGATCTGCCCCTGGAGCCGGCGGCCGATGTCGGTCTGGCGGATCATGGCCCGGCTCTCCAAACGCTCGAACACATGGGAGGTGGAGGCGATGTCCCAATTCTTGTGGATGGCGGCCGCCCGCCCCACGAAGGGCTCATGGGCCACCAAGCGGAAGCAGGAGGAGTTGTAGATCAAGGTATATCCGGCGATGCCGGTGGTCTTTTGATACGCCTTGCAGAACCCGCCGTCGATGACCACCAGTCTGCCGCTGCCCTTGACAGGGTTCTCGCCCTTTTTCGACTTCACGGGGACATGACCGTTGATGATATGGCAGTGGGGGCCCTCCAGGCCGAAGTCCTTCAGGATGCCCTCGCACACCGCCGGGTCGTTGTACAGCCGGTAGTAGGCGTTCTTGGTCTCCACCCAGGTGGACTCGTCGGCGATGAACCGCCGCTCGAAGGTGGTCATACGGTCCCGGCCGAAGATGGGGCTGTTGCGCCCCGCCCAGAGCCACCACAGGAAGTCCATGCCCTGCTGCCGCTCCGGGGAGCCGAGCTTGTTGTAATAAGCCCGGCGGGCCACCCGGTCGGCATAGTCCAGGAACGCCCGGCCGGACAGGCCGTCGCAGCCGATGGAGAAGCGCATCAGCGAGCCGTCCTCGTGCATGGGGATGCAGCCGTGGAAGAGCAGGTTGTCGTTGTAGATCCGGTACAGGCTGCCTTTGGAGTAGAGGAAGCGGATATGCCGCTGGAGCTTCTCGCTGTGGCGGAAGGAGCGGGTGAGGGTGTTGATCAGCACGTCCTCCTCCGGGGTGAGGGCATAGGGGTCCGCCGGATCCACGGTGGGGAAGTCGGTATCCAGCATGGGATAGGTGACGCCGTCGATGACGACGGTCTTGTTCTCATAGTCGATCTTGTCCAGCAGCAGCCGGTCGTCCATGCCGAAGGAGGGGTTGCGCCGGAGCTTTTGCCCCTCCAGCTTGAACAGGATCATGGAGATGGCCTTGTGCATCCGGGCGCACAGCAGCTTGTCCCGTTCGGTGACGCTGTCCTCGTCCTCTTTGGCGATCTTCACCTCGAAGCGGCTGACGTCGCACCGGCGGTAGAACTCGTCGGCAAAGACGGACAGCGGCCGCAGGGAGATGCCGTATCCCGTCTCGATGACCTCCAGGTTGTTGTACCGCAGGGAGTTGACCAGCACTGTGGCCACCAGCGTGCGGGAACCGGAGGCGGCGCCCATCCACAGGATGTCGTGATTGCCCCACTGGATGTCCACACTGTGATAGTCCATCAGGCTGTCCATGATCACATCGGCCCCGGGGCCGCGGTCGAAGATGTCGCCCACCAGGTGGAGGTGGTCCACGGCCAGGCGTTTGATGAGCTCGCAGAGCTGGACGAGGAAGTTGGAGGCCCGGTCCAGATCGATGATGGTGTTGATGATGTTCTCGTAGTAGTCCCGCTTGTCCGCTTCGTTCTTCTCATAGTGGGTGTGGATGAGCTCGTCGATGATGTAAGCGTATTCCTTGGGCATGGCCTTGCGCACTTTGGAACGGGTGTATTTGGCGCTCACCAGGCAGCACAGGTCGATGAGGCGGTGGAAGGTGATGCGATACCATTCCCGCATGTCCTCGGTCTCCCGTTCGATCTCCTCCAGCTTCTCCTCGGGGTAGTAGATGAGGGTGGCGAGCTGGTCCCGATCGGCCCGCGGGACGGTGGAGCCCAGCAGCTCGTCGATCTTCACGCGCACCACGCCGGAGGCGGAGTTGAGGATATGCTGGAAAGCCTCGAACTCCCCGTGGACGTCGGAGAGGAAGTGCTCGGTGCCTTTGGGCAGGTTCTGGATGGCCCGCAGGTTGATGATCTCGGTGCAGGCGGCCTGGACGGTGGGGTACTGGCGGGCCAGCAGCGTCAGATATTCGAGCCGCTGGGGGGAAAAGGTCACGGTCGGTTCCTTCGTGTGCCCCCCTTATTTATGTGGATGATGTCGGTGTTTATTTTTTGCAATATCTCCCCTTAAAAGGCAAGCGTAAATCCCCAAAACCGGGATGCCCCGTTTTTGCGCTCCGGTCTTTCGTGCGGCTCATCCTGCTCTCACCGCACATCACATCAGGAAGGGACTAGATCTCCCGCCTGCCCTCCAGGGCCCTCATCAAAGTGGCGTCGTCGGCGAACTCCAGATGGCTGCCCACCGGGATGCCGTAGGCGAGCCGGGTGGTCCGCACCCCGAAGGGCCTGAGCAGCCGGGACAGGTACATGGCGGTGGTCTCGCCCTCGGTGTCCGGGTTGGTGGCCATGATGACCTCCTCCACGCCTCCGGCGGCCACCCGGTCCACGAGCTGGGCGATGCGCAGATCGTCCGGCCCCACATGGTTCATGGGGGATATCACCCCGTGGAGCACGTGGTACACGCCCTGGTACTCCCGGGAACGTTCCATGGCCATCACGTCCTTGGGGTCGGCCACCACGCACACCACGCTGTGGTCCCGCTTGGAGGAGGCGCACAAAGGACACCTCCCGTCCCCGTCGGTGAGGTTCTGGCACACCGGGCAGCAGCCGATGGACCGTTTCGCGTCCAGCAGGGCGGCGGCGAACTCGCTGGCGGTCTGTTCCGGCTGGTCCAGGATGTAGAAAGCCAACCGCTGGGCGCTCTTGCGTCCCACGCCGGGCAGCTTGGCGAATTGCTCCACGAGGGTCTCCAAAGCCGCAGGGAAATGCTCCATATCAGTACGCTCCTAGATCGTTATCTTCCGGCCTGCCGCAAAGCTGCGATGGCCGCGCCGGGATCCGCTGCGCCGTAGACCGCCGAGCCTGCCACCAGCACCGTGGCGCCGGCTTCCGCCACCGCCGGGGCGTTGTCGGGGCCGATGCCTCCGTCCACCTCCAGCTCGCAGCCGGGCCGGCGCTCGTCGATGATGGCCCGCACCTCCCGGATGGTGGCGAGCTGGTCCTCCAGGAACCGCTGGCCGCCGAAGCCGGGCTCCACGGTCATCACCAGCACCATGTCCAACTGCTCGATGTAGGGCAGGATGGCCCTGGCCGACGTGATGGGCCGCAGGGCCACCGCTTTTTTCACGCCGTTGGCCTCCATGGCCCGCAGGGCGTCCGCGATGCGGTCAGGGTGGTCGGCCTCGAGGTGGACGCTGAGCAGATCCGCCCCGGCCTTGCAGAAAGCGTCGATGTACCGGGCGGGCTTGTCTATCATCAGGTGTACGTCTAGGAACATGTCGGTGTGGGACCGGATGGACCGCACCACCGGGATGCCCACGGTGAGATTGGGCACGAACATCCCGTCCATCACGTCCACATGGAGCCAGTCCGCGCCGGACACCCGGCGGATGTCTGAGCTCAGATCGCAAAAATCCGCTGAAAGGATGGAAGGGGCCACTTTGACCATGATCTTTTCCCCCATTTTCTCAAATTTCCACTGCCGGGACAGGTTTCGCCGCGGGGCCGACCCGGCGCACCTGCGGCCCGGCCGCATAGGATAGAACACGCGGAGGTCGCCCCGGACTGCGGCGGGAGGCTCCCCAAAGTCCCCCGCTCGTGCCCGCCGTCCCGTCCGGAGGGCGCGCCGCACCTTAATACCCCCCGCCGCCCCGTGCGGCGGGGGGATCGTGATATCAGCAGGTGATGGTGCCGCTGGGCGGGACCTCCCGGACCTGATAGCCCTCCCGGTTCAGGCTGTCCAGGATCTCCGCTTTGTGGCTCAGGCCGAAGGCCTCCAGCGTCACCTTCAGCTCCACCCCAGCCTGCCGGTTGATGTTGACGAACTGGTTGTGGTCCAGCTTGATGATGTTGCCGTTGAGCTTGGCCACCAGGTCGGCGATGCGCAGCAGCTCGCCGGGCCGGTCGGGGAGCTGCACCGAGAAGGTGAAGATGCGCCCCCGGTTGATGAGCCCATGCTGCACCAGGGAGGAGATGGTGATCACGTCCATGTTCCCGCCGGACAGCACGCTGACCACGTTCTGGCCCCGGCGTTCCAGATGCTTCAGGGCCGCGATGGTGAGCAGCCCGGCGTTCTCCACCACCATCTTGTGCTTTTCCATCACGTCCAGGAACGCGTCCACCAGCTCGCCGTCGTCGATGGTGATGATGCCGTCCAGGTTCTTCTGGATATAGGGGAACACCTGCGTCCCCGGGGTCTTGACCGCCACGCCGTCGGCGATGGTGGAGATGTGCTCCAGCGTGACCACGTGGCCGGCCTCCAGGCTGGCCTTCATGGAGGCGGCCCCGGAGGGCTCCACGCCGATGACCTCCACCGACGGGTTGAGCAGCTTGGCCAGGGTGGACACGCCTGCCGCCAGACCGCCGCCGCCGACCGGCACCAGGATCACGTCCACGTCGGGCAGGTCCTTGAATATCTCATAGGCGATGGTGCCCTGGCCGGTGGACACGGTGAGGTCGTCGAAGGGATGTACATAGGTGAGCCCTTCCTCCTGGCTGAGCTGGGCGGCCAGCGCCGCCGCGTCGTCGAAGGTCTCGCCGTGGAGCACCACCTTGGCGCCATAGTCCTTGGTGTTGTTCACTTTCACCAGGGGAGTGGTGGTGGGCATGACGATGGTGGCCTGCACGCCGGCGGCCTGAGCGGCGTAGGCCACTCCCTGGGCATGGTTCCCGGCGGAGGCGGTGACGAGCCCCCGGGCCTTTTCCTCGTCGGTGAGGGTGGAACACTTGAAATAGGCCCCGCGGATCTTATATGCCCCGGTGACCTGCATGTTTTCCGGCTTGATGTACACATGATCGCCGGTGGCTTTGGAGAAGAAGGGGCTGTACATCAGGTCGGTGCGGTGGAGCACGCCGTCCAGGGTCTTTCGGGCGGCGCGGAAATCGTCTAACGTCATCATTCTGGAAGGACTCCCTTGTCTTGTTTCTGATCTGGCACTCCATTCTACATGAAGAGATCGTTAAAGTCAACCGCTTCGCCACCCTTCTTCTTGACAGAGGGCGCCCAAGGGGAGTAGAATAAAAGCCAGAGCTTGGAAAGGAGGCAAGAGCCGTGGCCTATGTGAAGAAGCGCAGCGTGCTGCCTGTCTATTTCGTGGGGGGCGTCTGGCTGATATGGGCGATCTTGGCCCCGCTGTACCGTCCCACCCACTACATCATGGCGGCGTTGGCCTCTCTGGTGGCCTACTATGTGGGCAAGATGCTCTTCCCGGACCGGGGGTACGAGGCGGCGGAGCCCGCCCAGCCACAGCCGGGGCCTGCCCCCAAGAGGGAAGAGGCGCCCAAGTCCACCGGGGACCCGGAGATCGACGCGCTGCTGGTGGAGCGGGGCCGGGCGGTGTCCGAGATGCGCAGGCTCAACGACTCCATCGAGGACGAGAAGATCTCCGCGCAGATCAGCCACCTGGAGTCCACGACGGACAAGATCGTGAACGCGGTGGTGGAGAAGCCCGCCAAGCTGCCCCAGATCCGCAAGTTCATGAACTACTACCTGCCCACCACCCTGAAGCTACTCAACGCCTACGACCGGATGGACTCCACCGGCGTGTCCGGCTCCAACATCGACGGGACCAAGGGCAAGATCGAGGACATGCTGGACACCATCTGCACCGCGTTCAGCCGCCAATTGGACAATCTTTACGGTGAGGAGGCGCTGGACATCTCGGCCGACATCACCGTGATGGAGCAGATGCTGGCCCAGGAGGGACTGGGCGGCATGACCCTGGGTGGGAGCTGAGCGAGAGAGGCTGTGGAGCGTATTGAAGAGCAAGAAGATACCTAAGAAGGGCTACCGGGTCCTGGCCATCATCTGGGCGCTGGCCGCCGCATCCATGGCGGTGGCGGTGGTGCGCGGGCTGCCGGAGTTCAGGCTGTCGAGCCTGTGCCTGCTGGCGGGGAGCGTGATGGCTGCGGTCTATTTCTGGAGGGCCTATAAGGCCGTCCCGCAGAAGGACCGCAGTCGGGACCCTTTCGACTACCCGCCTAAGTTCAACGGAGGAACGGTGCTGTTCGATGACGACCCGGCGCCGTCCGGCTGCGACACAAACAAAGATTCGGAGGAGAACGACCATGAGTGAAGAACTGAACATGATGCCCGAGTTGACCTTGGACCCTACCGGCTCCGCCGCTGCGGCAGCGGCCGCTGAGGCTGTGGCCCCCAAAGCGCCGGAGTCTCCGGCCCTGACCTTGGACAACGCCATCAGCCCCGATGATGCCGCCGCCGTCCAGGCTGCCCGGGACGCCCAGGCCATCCAACTGGATGAGAGCCAGCTCACCGACGCGGAGCGGAAGGTGGTCAACGACTTCGCCCAGAAGATCGACATCACCGACTCCACCCAGGTGCT
>CANRXB010000014.1 GCA_947643715.1 uncultured bacterium | reverse complement strand
TGGAGCACCCCCAGGGTGCCCACGGCGATGATCTTCACCCCGCCGTCCGTCTTGTGGTAGAGGTTCACCGCCACGTTGGAGGCCACGGTGGCGATGTCGATCTCCCCTTTGGTCAGCGCGGCCACCAGCTCGCTGTTGTCGTTATAGATATCGTAACGGTAGGCGTCGTTGTCGATGCCGCCGCTGTCGATTTGGTCCAGCAGCCTGGCCGCTCCCACCCCTGTGGGGCCGTTGAGGAAGCCCATACGGATGAGGCCGTCGAGCGGATCTTTGTCGGGGGCGTCGGAGGGCGGTGCGCTGGTGGGCTCCACGGAGGGCTCCTGGCTGGGCGGCAGGGAGTCCGAGGCCACCTCGGAGGGCACGCCGGAGGGATCCGCCGCCGCTGGCTTGCAGGCGGGCAGAGCGAACAGCATGGCAACGGCCAACAAAAGGGCCAGTTTCTTGTATCTCATGTTCATAGTGTTCCTTTCTCCTGGAGGACGGGGCGGGGCCCCGCCTCAAACGGCCTAAAAATGGGATAGATTAGATTTTAGCTGGCAAAGCCCACAATGTCAAGGGCAGGATGGATACGATTTATTTACCATTTATTGACCTTCGCCCTCTTGTTTTTTGCGATGGACTCCGTTATACTAGGGGACACTATAAGATCGACATGATATGAGGGCTTTCGACAGCCCAGCTTTGAAAGGACGCCGCATCCATGAGCCATCCAGCCAAACGAAAAGCCAAGCGCCGTTCCTCTCCCCTCGGCCGTATGCTCAAGGGCCTGTACATCGTGCTGTTCATCCTCTCTCTGATCGTGGTGGTGAGCTACGCAGCGCTGAACGTGTTCGCCCCCGAGCCCACGGTGGACTCTCAGGTCACCATCGAGCCCGGCTGGCGCGAGGACATCTCCGCACCCTCGGTAGGCCCGGCCGATCCGGACAGCTCCGCCGACCCCTCCCCCTCCCCCACGCCCACTCCCCTGGTGCTCACCCGCCGGGAAGGGGTGTACACCTGCCTGCTGCTGGGGGTAGCCGATCAGGGCGGCACCGATACCATCATGCTGGGCGTGTTCGACACCAGGGCCAAGACCGCCTCCCTCATCTCCATCCCGCGGGACACGGTGGTGTACGCCAACGGCAAGTACCGTAAGATCAACTCCCTTTACGCCAATGGCGAGGAGGGCGTCGTGAAGGCCGTGAAGAGCCTGCTGGGCATCCCGGTGGACTACTGGGTATCGGTGAACCTGAAGGCGTTCGAGTCCATCGTGGATCAGATCGGCGGGGTGTGGTTCGACGTGCCGGTGGACATGGATTACGAAGATCCGTACCAGGATCTGTCCATCCACGTCAAGGCGGGCTACCAGAAGCTCTACGGCAAGGACGCCGTGGGCGTCATGCGCTGCCGCAACTGCTACGCCAGCGCCGACATCGGCCGCACCGCCACTCAGCGAGCCTTCCTCACCGCCTTGGCCAAGCAGACCATCACCCCGTCCAACGTATCCAAGGTCACCTCCCTCATCGACACCTTCAGCCGGTATGTGAGCACCGACATGCCGCTGAGCGACATGGTGTATTTCGGCACCCAGGCCATCGGCATGGACCTGGACACGGCGCTGGACACCGGCTCGCTGGAAGGGGAGTGGATCAGCCCCTACTGGCAGCTCGACGACGAGGCGGTGCTGGAGATGGTCAACGGCCTGGGCATCTACCAGGAGGAGGTCCCTGCCAGCGCCCTGGACATCGTCCACCCCTGAACCCTCGATACAAGATGAACGGCCCCGGTCAGATATGACCGGGGCCGCTTCGCGTCCGCAGGGATCCTTCGAGCGTATGGGACGTCCCCGGCCGGGATGGCCGGGGACGCGCCCGATCGTCATTTCGTGGCCCAGTTCCCCGTGGCGGTGGCGGTGAGGTAGGCGTTGATGAACTCGTCCAAATCGCCGTCCATCACACCGTTGACGTTGGACGTCTCGAACGCGGTGCGGTTGTCCTTCACGAGCTGGTAGGGCATGAACACGTAGGAACGGATCTGGTTGCCCCATTCGATCTTCAACTGTGTGCCTTTGATGTCGGAGATCTTGTCCAGATGCTCCTGTTCCTTGATCTTCATCAGTTTGGAGCGCAGCATCCGCATACAGGTGGCCTCGTTCTGGAACTGGGATCGCTCCGTCTGGCAGGACACCACGATGCCCGTGGGCTTATGGATCAGGCGCACGGCGGAGGAGGTCTTGTTGATGTGCTGCCCGCCCGCGCCGGAGGAACGGTACACCTGGCGTTCGATGTCCTCATCGCGTATATCCACTTCCACGCTGTCGTCCAGCTCGGGCATCACCTCCACCGCGGCGAAGGAGGTCTGCCGCCGGGCATTGGCGTCGAAGGGCGAGATGCGCACCAGACGGTGGACGCCGTGCTCGCTCTTGAGGTAACCGTAGGCGTTGTCCCCCTCGATGCGGATGGCGGCGGACTTGATCCCCGCTTCGTCCCCGTCCTGGTAGTCCAGGATGGAGTACGTGAAGCCGTGGCGCTCCGCCCAACGGGTGTACATGCGGTAGAGCATCTGAGCCCAGTCCTGGGCCTCGGTGCCGCCGGCCCCCGCCTGGAGGGAGACGATGGCGGGAGCGCCGTCATACTCGCCGGACAGGAGGGTGGCCAGCCGGGCGGTCTCCATGTCGTCGATCAGGGCTTGGTAATCGCTCTCCACCTCGGCCAGCAGGGACTCGTCCTCCTCCTCGTTGCCCATCTCGCACATGGTCATCAGATCGTCCCACATCCGCTGGCGGCGGCTCTGGGCGTTCATCTTGCCCTCCAGCCGGCTGATCCGCTGCTGCACCTTCCGGGCCTTCTCCACGTCGTCCCAGAACCCGTCGGCGGCAGACTGGGCATTGAGCTCGCTCAGCTCCCGCTCCGCCCCATCCAGGTCCAGGGCCTTCCCCAGCGCTTCGAGATCCGGCCTGAGATTGTTCAGCTTCACCCGATATTCGTCAAATTGGAGCATTCATGTTCATCCTTCCGCGGCTGCTGCCGTTATTTTCCGTATCATTATATAGAACGCGGTCCCACTTGTAAAGGGCAAAAAGCACAAAGTCCCTTGGAACCGTCCAGAAAGTATGATATGATGTCGTAAGGCCCTGGGGCCCCATCTCCCCTCCGCCCCGGCGAAAAGAGGCGAGACGCCCCTTGACTGCCGGACGCGATCGCTATAAAATCGAGTGCGAACGAATCTATACACGAGGAGGACCATCATGAGATCTATCGTATATTTCACCCGCGACCTCGCCCCCACCGCCATGCTCCGCCTCTACGACGCTCTGGGCGTCACCCTGGAGGGCAAGGTGGCCGTCAAGCTCCACTCCGGCGAGGTGGGCAACCAGAACTTCCTGCGCCCCGACTTCATGAAGCCCATGATCGACAAGGTGGGCGGGACCATCGTGGAGTGCAACACCGCTTACGAGGGCAGCCGGGACACCACCAAGGCACACTGGGAGACCATGCAGTCCCACGGCTGGACCGCCATCGCCCCGGTGGACATCATGGACGAGGAGGGCGAACTGGAGCTGCCCATCCCCTGCGGGAAGCGGATCGCGAAGGACTTCGTGGGCTCGCATCTCACCCGCTACGACTCTTTGCTGGTCCTCTCCCACTTCAAGGGCCACCCCATGGGCGGCTTTGGCGGGGCGCTGAAGAACATCTCCATCGGCATCGCCTCCTCCCACGGCAAGGTCCATATCCACGGCGCGGGAGACGAGCAGAAGTTCTGGGACTCCGACCACGACTCCTTCCTCGAAGCCATGGCGGACGCCGCTTGGGCCATCCACGACCGCTTCAAGGGCAAGGTGGCCTACCTCAACGTCATGCGCAACATGTCGGTGGACTGCGATTGCTGCGCCGTGGCCGCCGACCCCAAGATCGGCGACATCGGCATACTCGCCTCTTTGGACCCGGTGGCCTTGGACCAGGCGTGCCTGGATCTGGTCTATCGCTCGGACGATCCCGGGAAGGGCGACCTCATCCAGCGCATCGAGTCCCTCAACGGCGTGCATACCGTGGAGGCCGCCGCCGAGCTGGGCATCGGCAGCCGGGAGTACGAGCTGGTGGAGCTGGACTGAGGCGGTCCGTCCACAGCCCCGCGCCCTTCCATCGCGCAACGACGAAAGGACCGGGCCGCATGATGTCCGACCATCATGCGGCCCGGTCCTTCTCCATCCTCATCCGACCATGCCGCGCCCGCCGCGGGCGTCGCGTCACTTCCGCAGCGCCTCGGCCAACACCCGGTACAGCTTATCCACCTCCACAGGCTTGGACAGGTGTCCGTTCATACCGCATTCCACGGATCGTTTCAGATCCTCGTCGAAGGCGTTCGCCGACATGGCGATGATCGGTATGGTGCGGCAATCCGCCCGTTCCATGCTCCGGATGGCCCGGGTGGCCTCCAAGCCGTCCATCACCGGCATCATGATGTCCATCAGGATCACGTCATAGGTCCCCGGCCGCGTGGTGCGGATGCGCTCCACCGCCTGTGCGCCGTCTCGGACGCATTCCACCTCGAAATCGCGCTCTTCCAGCAGGCACTGGGCGATCTCGGCGTTCAGCTCGTTGTCCTCCACCACCAAGATCCGGCGTCCGTTGAACGAGATGTCCTCGTCCTGCGTCCCGGCCTCCACTTCATCCCCCAGGGCCAGCGGGATGGTGAAGCTGAACGTGCTGCCCTTCCCGAGCTCGCTGTCCAGCCGGATGGCGCTGCCCATCATCTGTACCAGCCGGCTGCTGATGGAGAGCCCCAGCCCCGTCCCCCGCTGCTTGGAGGGGTCCATGCCGGACGCCTGCTCGAATGAGCGGAACACGCGCTCCTGCTCCTCCTTGGCGATCCCGATCCCCGTGTCGGCCACCGCGAAATAGACCAGCGCCTCCTCTCCGGCGGCGTGCTCCTCCCGGACCGTCAGGGTGATGCGGCCCTCGTCCGGGGTGAATTTCACCGCGTTGCCCAGCAGGTTGATCAGCACCTGGCTGATGCGCATCCTGTCCCCGACGAACCAGCGGTGGGCCAACGTGACGTCCCGCTCGAACCCGATCTCCTTGGCCGCCATCTGCGGCATGAGCAGTTGCTGGATGGTGTCCAGCATCTCCTCCAGATCGAAGTCGAACAGCTCCAGCTTCATCTTCCCGCTCTCGATCTTGGACATGTCCAGGATGTCGTTGATCAACCCCAGCAGGTAGTTGGACGAGGACTGGATCTTTTGCAGGCAGTCCGTGACCCGCTCCCGGCTCTGGCCCTGCTGCAAGGCGATGGCCGTCATCCCGATGATGCCGTTCATCGGCGTGCGGATCTCATGGCTCATACGGGAGAGGAACTCGGACTTGGCCTTGCTGGCGATGTCGGATTGCTGCTGGTTGAGCTGGCTCTGGATCACCCGGCCCAGCTCCGTCAGGTCGTGGTGCTCCTCCGGGTCGTCCAAAAGCTCCGGCAGGACGCCCAGGATACACAGGTTCCCCATATAGTTCCCGCTGTCATACATGGGCAGTACGATGCCCTGCTGCCCCGGCGCGGCGTTCAGGAAACACTGCAGCGCCTCCCTCCGGCTGTCGTCCGGCGAGAAGTACCGCACCTCCTCCCGGCCCAGCCAGTGGAAAAAGGCGTCCTTGTCCTCCTTCTTGTATTTCCGCACGGTCCCCGCGGCCCCAGCGCCGTCGGGGGACCACCGGTAGCTCAGATAGTTGGAATCGAAGTCCGCCCGCAGCAGGGACACCAGCACCCCTTCCGCCTGATAGGCCCTGCCGATCTTCCCGATCATCAGCATCATCTGCGCGGGGAAATCGGCCCCCTTCCCGAAGAGGTCCAAGGCCACGGACACCAGGCTCACGCTGCCGTCATAGCCCAATGTGCTCGGCTCATGCTCCTGGATCGGCGGCAGCGGGTCGCCGCGCTCCCCGGGCACGTCCCCATAGAACAGGTACGACCGCCTCGTGCCGGGACGCACCTGGAGCCGGGCCAGCTTCGCCATGCGGATCATCCGCTGGGTGCTGTGCAGCTCCTCCGTCCGGGCCAGGCCGGCGCACATCCGGATATCGAAGGTCTCCTCCTGGAACCGCGCCTGGAACGCCTCCAGCAGCCCTGCCACGAACTCGGCCGCCTGCGCTCTGCCCTGGCCCTCCAGCCACAGCACGAACTCGTCCCGGTCCAGGCGCAGGGCCACCGTCCGGCGCCCCGTCTGTCTGGTGAGCTCCTGGCACCGCGCCCGGATCAGCTCGCCCAGTTCCTCCAGGATCATGTCCCCGAACACGATGCCGTTCTTCTCGTTGATCTGCTTGAGCTGGTCCAGGAACAGATCCACCATGACGCCGTCCGGCCGGATCTTCCGGCGCTCCGTCAGCTCCCTGATGCCGGCGCTGGCCCCATACAGGCCGGTCACGCCGTCCATGGTCGTCCTCCTGAGCTGCTCGGCTTCTCGCTCCTTCTGCTTCTGGATATCATGGATGGTCCCCACCAACCGCCAGCGCCGCCCGTCCGTATCGTGGACCACCTTGCCTGTGAGCGCCACCCAGGTGTACTGCGCGTCCTCCGGCCACTTCATCCGGAACTCTGCGAACAGATCGTCGGCCTTGCTCTCCAAGGCGTTGACGGCCTGCGTCCGGTCCGCCTCGTGGATGGAGCCGGGGCCGGTGAAGCTGTCGCCCGATCCGCTGCACTGCCACTGTCCGCTCATGGTGCTGTGGTTCACGATGTCCAACGTCCGGCTTTGCAGGTCATAGGAGAAAAAGACGTCCTTGGACGATTCCAACGCCATCTTATAGCGTTCCTTCTCTTCCAGGAGGATGTTCTCCACCTCTTTTTGCTGCTCTGTCAGGTCGTTCACCACGTCATAGAGCGCGTCGATCTCCAGGATGTTGGAGGGCTTGAAATCCTGCAGGCCCGCCCGGCCCGCGCTGATACACCGCATCAGTTGCTGGACCGGCATGGTCAGGTGCCGCACCACCAGATAGATGCCGAACACGCCGAAGGTCAGGCCGATCAGGATCGCGATGACCATCCATATGTAGAGCTGCCGGCTCATGCCGAACAGATCCTCCTCCATGTCCAGCCCCAGCAGCACCCATTCCGTATCTTCATAGGGGACGTTGTTGCTGTACAGTCTCAAGGGGCTCGCCACGGCATAGATGCGCTGTCCGTTCAGGGTGACGCCCTCCACCTGCGCGAGATCCTCATACCCCGTCTCCTTCAGGGTGAAGCTGCCGTCCATGGCCCGGACCAGATCGTAAAGGATCCCCTTGCCCACCAAAGGGACGTAGCGGCCCTCGCTCCCCTTCACGGCCAGCATGTATCCCGACTGCTGGGAGTCGTTGAGCTCCGCCACCGGGAAATAATCGTACAGGGTCCTGCTGGAGATCTCCACGCCCAGCACGGCATAGGTCTGCCCCTCATACCTCAAGGGGATGGAATATGAGATCATCTCGTGGGGGTCCGCCATGCCGTCCCCCAGGGAAAAGGGCATGGCCCAATAGCCCAGGTCGGCCGTGTCCGCGTCCGGGTACTCCACGCCAGCCCGCCAAGGCTCATAGATATACCGCTCCCCGTCGTTCGTCCCCGGGCCGCCCATGCGGAACCGGGTGGTCCAGCCGGTGTCCAGCGGGATGTCCCATATCCTGGAGAGCTGCTTGTTCCCCCGCTCCAGCAGCAGGTCGGTGAGGTTGGCCGGGTTGGTATACGGATCGGAGTCCCGGATGAAGAAGCCGTCGAACTCTCCGGCGGCCGGCCCGTCCAGCCCCGTCAGCATCAGGAAGATCCCTGTGGTGAAATCGTTCTGCACGATGTCGAGGCACTCGGGGAACAACAGCTCCAGCAGCCCGCTGCGCAGCTCGGCGGAACGGGACAGCTCCGCCAGTCCCACGCCCTCGCGCTCCAGATACGCCTCCAGGATCGCGTCCATCTGCGCCTCCTGCTCGTGGATCGACGACCAGCGCTGGTTCATGTCGTTCTGTAAGATCACCTTGCGGTTCTCCACCAGGCGGCTCATCATGTTGCCGGAGTATTCCTCCAGCGTCCTCGCCGTCCGCCTGACGATCAGGGTGCCGATGGTGATCGCGCCCTGCACCACCATGATGGCGATCAAGGGTATCAGGAAGATGCGGAAGATCGTCGTTTTCTTCCGCTTTCTGCTCTTGTCTCTCATCGTATCTTTATTCGTTCACCACGGCGTCCAGAGCGCTGCAAAAAGATGCGTACCAATCCTCGAAGGAGCTCTCGCTCACATACTCTGCCGATGCTTCCTCCAGGCTCTCGCCCCGGGCGATGGCCTCCGCCACGGCCGCACGGTCCTCAGCCGCACGGTCCGCGAGGTGGCGCTCCAGCACCTTGCGCGCCGCGGAACCGTTCCGGAAGCTCTTGTTGGTATACAGGGTCATGCCCTCCATCGCATCGAAGATGGTGGTCAGACAGTCATAGGTCTTGGGCGCCACCGACAACTCCTGCTCTTCGATCGCCTGCTCCAGCCGCTGGACGCTGCCCGCCTCCTTCGTCACCGGCAGGTAGCCGGACACGCAGCCGAAGCGCAGGTTATGGTCCGGCTGTGTGAACCACTTCAGGAACTCCACGGCCGCGTACTCGTGCCGCTCGTCCGACTTGCTGACCACCATGCCCGCCCCCTGCTGCACGGCAAAGCGCCGGGCGTCCTGGAACACGGGCGCTTCCATCACGATGTAGTCGATGGGATAGCTGCCGTCGTCCAGCTCCACCTGGTCGGGGAAATACATGGCCGAGGTGGTCGATCCGGTATAGGCCAGGATGTCCCCCGTCTTGACGTCGTCGGAGCGGAAGGAACCGTAAGCCCCGAAGTATCCCTTGACCATCGGCACATAATAGTTCTCCCACAGGCGCCGCAGCTCCTCCTTGGGCACGTTCAAGGTCATCTCGCCGTTCTCCACTTGGAAGATCTCCACGCCGAGCTGCTGCATCCCGATGATGAAATAGTTGGCCACCGCGTCCCGGCCATAGAACGCCTTCCCGTCCTCCGGTATCTCGGGGGTGAGGCCGTCCGTCCACTCATAGTACGCCCGGGCGGTGTCTGCGACGCCCTCTATGGTCCTCAGGTCCTCCAGGCTGGCCCCCGTCGCCGCTGCGAAGGGCTCCCAGTCCGTCTTGTTGATCATCATGATCTCCGTGGACTTCGCCGTGGGGAAGATCCGGATGGTGCCGTCGGCGGCGATGCGGCCCTCCTCGATGTAAGACTCCACGTACCGGTCCAGATCCTCCTGGTCGAGATATCTGGACAGATCGGCCAGGGCGCCCGCCTGCTCCACCTCATAGGCGGTGTCCGCATAGGAGGAGAAGATGTCCGGCATGGGGTCCGCGCCCACCTTCCCGTCGATGGCGGCGCGCACCGCCGTCTCCAGGTCGGAGACAGAGCCCTGGGAATAGCTCTGGACATAGATGCCCAGCTCCCGTCCCACAGTGTCGTTGAATCCCTCCACCAGCGCGTCGAACGCGGCCTGCTGGGTACCATTATAATAATGCCAGACCGTGAGGGACACCGGATCCTTCGGGTCCAACGGGCTGCGGTCCCCGCACCCCGCCAAAACACAGACCATCACCGCCGCGAGGCAGACCAGTAAGAGCCTCCTCGTCACGCTCCCCATAGAGCTCATCGTCCATCTCCCCTTCCACTTTTTGCAGTACGAAAAGCAGGCCCCGCCGGGCGCATACCGCATATCATATACCGTCGGCGCCGATATGTACGGTATGCTCTCCCAAAAGATCGAGACCTGCGCATCTCTGAAGATGCGTCCATATGGTCCATATGATACCACGGAAGGGGGTCCCTGTCACGCTTTTTCACCCGCAGATCAAAATTTTTTCCCAGACAGGGGCCATGGGAGCGATTTCTGTTGACAGAATTTCTCCTGGATATTACAATAGATTCCCATATCGGGTCCGAGTCCCCACGGAAGATGTCAGAAAATGGATGAACGGAAAGGATGTCTGCATATGAAACCTATATGGCGAACGATCTCAAGGTTCCTCAGTTTGGTGATGGTATGCTCCCTGTTCACTGCGGGATTGTCCCCGGCGGCGGCCGCCGGGACGGACGCTCCCGCACGCAGCAGGCAGCTCATCGGCTCCATCGGACTCACCATCCGCTTCGACCTGCCGCAGACGGCAGCGAGCGCGGCGGGGCGTGATATCCAGCTCCAGGTGAGCCGCGCCGGCCAGCGCACCGTCATCTCCCTGCCGGACGGCACCGCGCAGGAGAACGGCCTGGGCGCCGCCGTCTCCGCCTCCGCGCGGAACGCGGACGGCGTAGAGCTGACCAACGAGACCCGGGTAGGGTACTACCGGGTGGAGCTGGACGGCCTGCCCGCCGGAGGCGCGCAGTATGAGCTGACGCTCACCGGGACGGGCTATCAGCCCTTCCGCCACACCGTCACGCTGGACAGCTACAGCCAGCACGTGATCGTGGGCACCGGGGACGGCACGTTCTCCCTGGGCGACGTCACCGGGGACGGCGTGGTGGACGCCAGCGACCTCACCGCTCTGGACGCCCAGCTCGGCAAGACCGCCGGCGCCGCCCAGCTCGGGACATACGATCTCAACGGCGACGGGAAGCTGGACGTGACGGACCTGGCCTACATCAACCACACCCGCGGGGCCTCCAAGGAGGTCCAGGTGCTGGACACCGCCGCTATCGTCCCGGCCCTGCTGGACGAGCGCACGCTCACCTTGAGCGGCGGCACCAGCGACGACCTGTTCCTGGGCGGGAAGGACATCACCATCGCTCCCGCGCAGGGCAGCGCGCTGGAGCTGCCCATCCAGTTCAACGTCACCGCCGGGGTGGAGATGAGCCAGATCAACATCATCTGTCCCGACGCCCCCGGCGCGATCCTGTCCGGCAAGGCCGAGGTGACGCTGGCCAACGGGGCTGTGCTCGACGTGCCCTTCAACACCTCCAGCCCGGCCGGGGCATACGCCATCGGCCCGGTGGAGGGCCAGCGGCTGGTCACCATCGACCTGGGCAAGAAGGTGCCGGTGAAGCGCGTCACCATCAAGGTCACGGCCACCGTGGGGCAGCCCGGCTACGCCACCGTGACCAAGATCGAGTTCCTCAAGGACATCGTGCCGGACGACCCCAAGAGCGGCGCGGACCAGGTGAAGAACGTGGTCGCGGTCCCCGGGAACGGGATGATGACCTTGAGCTGGAGCGCAGTGCGCAACGTCCTGGGCTACACGGTGGCCTACGGCACCAGCGCCAATGCGCTCACCCAGACCGCCTCGACCAACACCGAGCAGATCGTGATCTCCGGTCTGGAGAACCTCAAGACCTACTATTTCCAGATCACCGCGGTCAACGGGGATTGGCGCGGCACTCCCTCCGAAGTGATCTCCGCCACGCCCCTGCCCTCCGGCGTGCCCGGGGCCCCCTCCAACATCAGCGTGATCTCCTCCGATCAGGCCCTGCGGCTGAGCTGGGGCAAGACCAAGGACGCGGCCTATTATCAGGTGTTCTACCGTCCGGCCGGCACGACCGAGTTCCTGCGCTTCGGCGGCGACCTGACCGTGACCACCACCACCATCACCGGGCTGACCAACGGCACGCTCTATGAGGTGGCGGTGAAGGCCGGCAACGACAAGGGCACGGGCCCCTATTCCTCCATCGCCGCCGGCACGCCGGACAAAGAGTCGCTGGCGATGCCCGACCTGCCCGTGGAGGGCCGCATCGACAACAGCATGATCCAGTCGGTGGTCATGGAGAACTCCAACAACGTGGACCGCTCCCTCTGCCCCAACTTCACCACGGCGGACGTCATCGACAACGACGCGGCCACCTACTGGGTGGCCCGGGTATGGTGGGAGTCCAGCAAGTTCACCTACACCTTCGCCCAGCCCCAGGACATGAACTACGCCATCCTGGTGCCCTATCTGGCCGGGAACTACAAATACGCCCTGAGCTCCTACACCGTGTCCGCCAAGAACAGCAGCGGGGACGTCGTGCTGGAGCAGACCCTGTTCTACGCCAAGTCCTTGGATCCCCTGAAGAACTACCTCGTGCTCACCTTCCCCATGGTGAAGGGCGTGACGGAGCTGTCCATCACCCTGAACGAGCGGGAGGGCAACGGCTGCCGGGTGAACGTGTCCGAGATGGCCTTCTATAAGAGCGATACCTTGCCCCAGGACATCGCCGCTCTGTTCACCGACGGGACCTTCACCGCCCTCAAGCCTGGTGTCACCGCCGCTATGGTGTCCGAGCTCTCCGCCCGGCTGGAGACCAAGGCGGACTTCTATCTGGACCTGGATCTCCTGCAGGACGAACTGGCCCTGGCCAGCGCCCTGCTCCAGAACGACACCTCCGCCTTGGGCATGGTGTCCAACAGCTTCCAGAGCCGCGCCGCCTCCAAGGACAGCCAGTACGGCCAGAGCGCCAGCAGCCTCCAGCCTCTGGGCGTGACCGCCCGGGCAGGGTCCACGGTGTCGGTGTACGCCGAGCTGCCGGACGACGCGCCGGTGTATGTGACCCCCACCCAGTTCTTCGGGGAGTCCGGCATCTGGAGCGGCAGCTCCGTCCGGCTGGAGAACGGACGCAATTACATCTATGTGCCCAAGATCGGCTCCCTCACCGACGAGCGGGGCGGCCCGCTCTACCTGACCTACGCCGGCGCCCATCCCGAGGCCATCAAGGTGCAGGTCCGCGGGGACAGCGACTCCTTCTCCATCCCCGTGCTGGAGCTGTCCGGCTGGTATGACATGAGCGAGGACGCCCGCAGGCAGACCATCCGCAGCTATGTGACCCATCTCCAGTCCTACGTGTCCGCGCTGGGCGCGGCCAAGATGGACACCGATATCCGCAACGCCACCGAGATCTCCACGCCCAGCGTGCTCCTCTCCATCCCGGCCAACCAGGCGCTGAACGGGCTGAGCGGGGTCGGCGTTTCGGTGGACGAGATGGTGGAGCGCATGTACCAGAACGTGCTGGCCTGGGAGGACGTGATGTACGTCGCCAACCAGGTCCAGGGCATCATCCCCTCCAGCGGGGCCCGCAACGACAGCTACCGCTATCCCATGACCACCCGCCAGAACATCCGGTACATGCGGATGTTCGCCGGAGCGTTCATGTACGCCGCCGGCGCCCACATCGGCATCGGGTACGGCTCCACCTCCGGCATGGTGTGCGGCAGGCCCGTGTCCGTCACCGGCCCGGGCAACGCCAACAGCCTGTTCGGCTGGGGCATCGCCCATGAGATCGGCCACAACATGGATAAACTGGGCAAAGCCGAGATCACCAACAACATCTATTCCCTGGCCGTGCAGGCGTGGGACGGCTCGTCCATGATCCGGGACACCCGCCTGACCGCCAGCGACATCTGGTCCAAGATCTACGACAAGACCTCCAGCCAGCGCCCTGGCACCGCCAGCAACGTGTTCGTCCAGCTCGGGATGTACTGGCAGCTCCATCTGGCCTACGACCAGCCGGACCGGCCGCTGGATCTCCTCAACCGATTCTTCACCAAGTGGAAGTCCGGCGCACATCAGGGCTACACCTATGACGAGCGGGTGGCGCTCATCGCCTCCGAGACGGCGGGACGCGATCTGACCGACTTCTTCACCAACTGGGGCATGGAGCTCAGCCCGGCCGTGCAGAGCATCCTGAGCGGCTACTCCAAGGAGACTCGCGCGATCTGGTATCTCAACGACGGCTCCTACGCCTACCGGCTGAACGGCGGCTCCGCCTTCACCGGCGCGGTCTCCGCCACCGTCACCGTGCAGGAGAACAAGGTCCAGCTCTTCATCCAGGGCGGCGACGCGTCCATCCTGGGCTATGAGGTGCGCCGGAACGGCAAGCCTGTGGGCTTCACCACCGGGAGCACCTACACCGACGACCTGGGCGCGGCCAACAACCTGACCTACTCCTATACCGTGGTCCCCGTGGACCGGCTGGGCAATATGGGCACTCCGACCCCCGCCGTAGAGGTCCGCATCGCCTATAACAAGACCATCTCCCCCACGCTCTACACGGTGGACGACAGCCAGGCCGGCGCGATCGAGTTCACCATGAAAGCCGGACCTGTCCCGGTGACCGGCCTGAAGGCCGCCGGCGCGAGTCTCAGCGGCTGCACCGTCAGCGTCAAGAGCAGCAGCACGGCGGATTGGACCCCTGTGGTCCTGGGCCCTGTGGATCAGACCAACGGCCTGGTCTACTTCACCAAGCCGGACGCGGCCGCCGGCGACACCCGCATCTGGAGCTACGACGCGGCGGTCCTGCGGATCGATGGGCTCCCGGCCGGGACCAACGTGGAGCTGCTGGACTATCCCGGCGACCGGGTGGACCTGTATGAAGGGGCCGCCGTGGGCAAGCTGGCCCAGGACTTCCGCTACGGCGACTATGTGATCGCGGCCGACACCCTGGTGATCATAGGCACCTACCGGGGCGATCCGGTGTACAACACCATAGAGATCCAGGCCCGCTACAACACCACGGCGGAGGCCCAGGAGGAGAACGGCGTGACCAGCGTGGAACGGGCCATGAACGGCTACGGCCTGCTCTTCGCCGAGATCCCCACCACCGGCGAGGTGAGCGACACCAGCGACGGCTTCTGGATCTTCGTGCCCGACATGGAAGCGGAAAAGGCCCTCAACGAGAGCACCGGCGTGACCAGCGACGACCCCTTGGAGTTCCGCGCAGTGTTCTACCGCACGGACGATCCTTACAACAGCGACATCCGCCGGGTCACCAGTCAGACCCTGTGGACCAGCTTCCCGGAGACCGCCACCCTGCCTAAGATCGCCCTGACGGGCGAGCACATCCAATAAGGAGGATCGGACCGATGAAACGAATCCTTTCACTGCTTCTCGCTGCGGCGTTGACCGCCGTTCTGCTGGTCTCCCCGGCGGCGGCGAGCCCCGCGCCGTGGGTACAGATCGACGGCAGGGGGACCGCCAGCCAGACAGTCCGCTTACGCGGGCTGTCCGGCGGCCACAATGCCGTCCAGCTCACCTTGAACCTGAGCAGGTCCCCTGTCCAGTTCAACTTCGACCCGTCCTTCTCCGGCGCGGATTCCCATGCCACATACACCCAGAACGGGAACGTGCTCACCCTTTACGTCGTCTCCAAGGACCTGCTCAACCAGGGCGACTCCGTCCTGCTGGGCACCCTCGTGGCGAATCAGAGCTTCAACGTGGTATCCGCCTCCAGCCTGAAGCTGCTCCAGCTCAGCACGGACGAGCTGAAGGACGCCGCCTATAACAGCGTGGGCGTGAACACCGGCGGCTCTACCGGCGGCGGCAATACGGGCGGCGGCTATTATCCGCCCGACTATGGCAACGACTGGAACGGCGGCGGCAGCACGGGCGGCGGAAACACCAGCGGCGGCAGCACAGGCGGAAACACGAGCGGCGGAAACACGGGCACCGCGGCCATCCCCTTCACGGACGTGAAGGACGGCGATTGGTTCCGGGAGGCCGTGGGCTATGTCTACAAGGCCGGCCTGATGAACGGGACCGCTCCGGACCGGTTCGACCCCTATACCACCACCACTCGTGGCATGATCGTCACCATCCTGCACCGCTATGACGGTTCGCCGGCCGCCGCCATGTCCAGCTTCCAGGACGTGCCGGCCGGGCAGTATTACACCAACGCCGTGGACTGGGCCGCCGCTACCGGCGTGGTCAACGGCTACGCCCCCGGCCTGTTCGGGCCCGACCTCACCATCACCCGGGAGCAGCTCGCGGCGATCCTCTACCGCTACGCGCAGTCCAAGGGATACGACGTGAGCGGGCGAGCGGACCTGTCCGGCTACGCGGACGTGGGCCAGGTGAGCTCTTACGCCCAGGAACCCATGGCATGGGCCAACTATGCCGGGCTCATCAACGGCGTGAACGAATACACCCTCCAGCCCGGCGGCTACGCCACCCGGGCACAGGTGGCCGCCATACTGATGCGCTTCTGCGAGAACGTGGCGAAGTGACCGCTGTCTGATGGACAGACCGCCCGGGACGGATCGTCGTCCCGGGCGGTCTGCTATGTTTTGGGGCGCTGCGGTCCCTATGCCCGCTCGCAACTTATGGGTGCTCTTGCTTTCGCGCTCTAAAAGTGTTATACTGAATCACTTTCAAAGGAACGAGGTGTCCTCAAATGAAGCTCATGGTCATCGACGGCAATTCCATCGTCAACCGAGCCTTCTACGGCGTCAGTCAGGGCCTGACCACCCGGGAGGGCCTGCCTACCAACGCCATCTTCGGCTTTTTGAACATCCTGCTCAAGCTGCTGGACGAAGAGGCGCCCGAAGGGCTGGCGGTGGCGTTCGACCTGCGCGCGCCCACCTTCCGCCACCTGGCCTACGCCGGATACAAGGCCCAGCGCAAGGGGATGCCGGAGGAGCTGGCCGTCCAGATGCCGGTGCTGAAAGAGGTGCTGGACGCCATGAACGTCCGCCGCTATGAGCTGGAGGGCTGGGAGGCGGACGACCTGCTCGGCACCATGGCCCGGCTCAACGCCGCCCAGGGAGGGGACACCGTCATCATCACCGGCGACAAGGACTCCCTCCAGCTCATCGACGACCACACCACCGTGAAGCTGGTCACCACCCGCATGGGCCAGACCACCACCCGCAACGTCACGCCGGAGGAGTTTCGGACGGAATACGGCTTCGATCCCATCCACATGATCGACCTGAAGGCGTTGATGGGGGACACGTCGGACAACTACCCCGGGGTGAAGGGCGTGGGAGAAAAGACCGCCATGGCGCTCGTCCGGCAGTATCGGTCGGTGGACGCCATCTACCGGGAGCTGCCCGACATCGACGCCAAGCCCGGCGTCATCAAAAAGCTCACCGAGGGCGAGGCCGACGCGCGGCTGTCCTACGACCTGGCCGTCATCCGCTGCGACGCGCCCATGGGGTTCCAGCCGGCGGACACGCTCCGCCGGCCCTACGACGGACCCGCCCTCTATCAAAAGCTGCTCGAGCTGGAGTTCCACAAGCTCATCGACAAGCTCAAGCTGGTCCCCGGCCCGGCGGCGGCAGCCCCAAAAGAGGAGCCGGCGCAGGTCCAGGCGGACCTCATCGACGTGCTGTGCGTGCAGGACTTCGAGCAGGCCCGCGTCAGGTGGGAGGGAGCGGACCACGTGACCGTCCTGCCCCTGCCGGAGCTGGCGGGGGTGTCGGCGATCGTGCCGGAGGACGGCGGGGAGCACGTGTACCACTACGACATCCGCGCCTGCCGGTATGAGGGGGACTACCGCGCCCTGCTGTCGGCGCTGTTCGGACCGACCGTGAAAAAGGTGGCCCATGGGACGAAGGAGCTGTGCCGGGCCCTGCTGGACGAGGGCGTGGAGCCGGACGGCTTCCTCTTCGACACCGAGCTGGCCGCCTACCTGCTGGACCCCACCGCTGGGAGCTACGAGCTGCGCAAGCTGGCCGCGTCTTATTTCAAAAAGGACCTGGAGCAGAGCGCCGCGTACAAGGAGGAGTCCGCCTTCTCCCTGCTGGACGACGGCGTGAAGGCCCAGACCGCCTGGTATGAGGACACCGCCTGGATCGAAGCGCTCTACGACCTGTTCCGGCCCAAGCTGGAGCAATTCGGCCTGATGTCCGTGCTCACCGACATCGAGCTCCCCTTGTGCCCGGTGCTGGCCCGGATGGAACGGGCCGGGGTGCTGGTGGACGCCCAGGCCCTGAGCGACTTCGGCCGGCAGCTCCAGACCGGGATCGCCGCCCTGGAGTCCGAGATCTACGATCTGGCAGGGGAAACGTTCAACATCCTCTCCCCCAAGCAGCTAGGCCATATCCTGTTCGAGAAGCTGGGCCTGCCCCCGCTGAAAAAGACCAAGACGGGCTATTCCACCAACGCGGACGTGCTGGAGAAGCTCCGCCCCCACCATGCCGTCGTGGGCAGCGTGCTGGATTACCGCCAGCTCACAAAGCTCAACTCCACCTACGTGGACGGGCTGGGCAAGGTCATCGCCGCCGACGGGCGCATCCACACCAGCTTCCAGAACACCGTCACCGCCACCGGGCGGCTGAGCTCCACCGAACCGAACCTGCAGAACATCCCCGTGCGCACCCCCCTGGGGGCGGAGATGCGCAAGATGTTCGTGGCCCCCGCGGGCAAGGTGCTGGTGGACGCGGACTATTCCCAGATCGAGCTGCGCCTGCTGGCCCATATGTCCGGGGACCGCGCCATGATCGCGGGCTTCAACAGCGGCATAGACATCCACACCGTCACCGCCTCCCAGGTGTTCGGTCTGCCCCAGGATCAGGTGCCCCCGGAGCTGCGCCGGGCCGCCAAGGCGGTGAACTTCGGGATCGTATACGGCATCTCCGCCTACTCCTTGTCCGAGGACATCCACGTGTCCATGGCCCAGGCCAAGGAGTATATGGAGCGGTATTTCCAGCATTACTCCGGCGTCCGGGCCTATATGGACCGGGTGATGGAGCGGGGCCGGGAGGACGGCTACGTGTCCACCCTGTACGGGCGGCGGCGCTGGCTGCCCGAGCTGAAGAGCTCCAACTACAATACCCGGTCCTTCGGGGAGCGGGTGGCGCTGAACATGCCCATCCAGGGCACGGCGGCGGACATCATCAAGCTGGCCATGATCCGCGTGGACAGGCGGCTGCGCGCGGAGAAGCTGGAGGCCCGGCTGGTGCTCCAGGTCCACGACGAGCTGATCGTGGAGTGCCCGGAGGGCGAAGCGGAGCAGGTCAAAGCGCTCTTGCAGGAGGAGATGGCCGGGGCGGCAGCGCTGTCCGTGCCGCTGATCGCCGACGCCAAGGCAGGGCGCACCTGGGCGGAGACACATTGAAGAAAGAGAGGTATCCACCATGAGCTTGTTCGACACCTTTGACCCTGATTCGGAAGAGATCGTACGCTTCGAGCTGCAACGGTCGTACCGTCCGATGGAGGATTTCCCGGAAACGATCGTCATGACCTTCCAGGACAAGACCTTCCAGGCGCTGGAAAACGTCTGCCCCACCGAGGTCATCACCACCCTGCGGGAAGGGCGGGACGTCCCGGTCCATAAGCTGCGTTGGAACGGCAGGGACATCGGCATCTTCCAGACCCTCGTCGGCGGCGCGGGGACGGCGGGACTGCTGGAGGAAGCGCTGGTCATGGGCGCGAAGAAGGTGCTGCTGTACGGCTCCTGCGGCGTGCTGGATCTCGCGTTGGCCGCGGGGCACTTCATCCTCCCCACCCAAGCCTACCGGGACGAGGGGACCAGCTACCACTACCTGCCCGTAGGCAACTATGTGGACGTCCCCACCGCCCGGAGGCTGGGAGAGATCTTCGACGAGCTGCGCCTGCCCTATGTGGAGGGCCGGGTATGGACCACCGACGCCATCTATCGGGAGACGCGCGGCAACATGGAGAAGCGGAAGGCCGACGGCTGCATCGCCGTGGACATGGAGTGCGCCTCCGCCATGGCGGTGGCCCAGTTCCGGGGCGCATCGGTCTACCAATTCCTCTATGCCGAGGACAGCCTGGACGGCGACGCCTGGGACCCCCGCACCATGGGGGACGTGCCCGCGTCGGACTATGAGAAGTACCTCCGGGTGGCCCTGGAGGTGGCCTCGCGGCTATGAACATCCGCATCGTCCCCATGACCGCCGCCCAGCTCCCCCAGGTCACGGCGCTGGAAGAGCGCTGTTTCCCCGCCGACCCTTGGAGCGAGAGCGTTTTCGAGGCGGCGCTGTCCAGCCCGAACACCGCCGTCCTGCTGGCCCGGGGGGAGGACGGCGCGATCTTGGGCTACGCCGTGCTGTCCGTGGTGCTGGACGAGGGGAACCTGGACGATATCGCCGTGGCCCCGGAGGCCCGCCGCTGCGGGGTGGCGGACGCGCTTTTGGCCACGCTCACCCGATACGGCCGGGACACACTGGCCTTTTTGACCTTGGAGGTCCGCGCCTCCAACCTGCCGGCGATCGCCCTGTACGAGAAGCACGGCTTTGTCCCGGTGGGGCGGCGGAAGGACTACTACAGCGCGCCGAAAGAGGACGCGATCCTGATGACGTTGGAGTTTTGATATGGAACTGCATGTGATGGACAAGGAGGGGCTGAGCGCCCTCTACCAAAAGGAGATGACGGCGGACTTCCCCCGCTCGGAGCTCAAGCCTCTGCGGGCCATGCTCCGGCTGATGGACATGGGCCGGTACGATCCCCTGTTGGCCGTCCGGGACGGACAGCCAGTAGGCTACGCCCTGATGTGGCTGCCGGAGGACCGGGCCGGCGCGCTGTTGGAATATTTCGCCGTGCTCCGGGGCCTGCGCAGCGGCGGGCTGGGCACGGAGATCCTGGACCTGCTGGCACAGCGGTATGGCCAGCTCTTCGGCGAAGCGGAGGCCCCTTGCTCCGGCGACCCTGCCGAGGACGGCCTGCGCCGCCGCCGCATCGCTTTTTACGAACGCAACGGCTTCCGGGTGCTGGACTATCCGTGCGCCCTGTTCGGGGTGCGCTTCGACTGCCTCTACCGCGGCCCGGAGAACGACGACCGCAGGGTGGAGGCCATGCACCGGGGCGTATATGCGGGGTATTTCTCCCCGGCGCATATGGAGCGGTACATCCAACTCCCCCTGCGCGCCGGAGAGGCGGTGCTGCCCGCTCCAGCGTGGGTGGAGGAGGCGTTCCCGCCTTCCCAAGTCACGCTGGGCGTCCGGACCGCGGAGACCGCCGCGATCTACTTCCGGCGGACCGGCAGCGGCGTCTTTCGCAGCACGCTCCCCCAAAAGGCGAGGAGCGTGGAGGAGGCGGTGGCGGACTTCCACGCTTCCCAGCGTCCCGGCGCGGCCAGCTTCGGGCGGACCATCCTGGCGGACGGGCGGTATGTGGGCGACGTGTGGTGTTACGGCATCGATCCGGCCGGCACGCCCGGCGCCATGGTGAGCTATTGTGTATTCGAACCGGAGCTGTGGGGCCAGGGCGTCGCCACTCAGGCGTTGGAGCTGTTCCTCCCCGAGATCGTCCGGCGCTACGCTCTCAGGAGCGTCGGCGCGTTCACCTATTCCAGCAATCTCTCCTCCGTCCGGGTGCTGGAAAAGAACGGCTTCACGCTGTTGGAGGAGTCCACGCAGGACGGCGTGTCCTCCCGATACTACCAGCGGGAGTTGCCGGGCGGCAGCGGGGCACACTGCCACACAGAAGAGAAAAGGAGCGCGATCTGATGGATATCTTAGCCTTCGAGTCCTCTTGCGACGAGACCGCCGCCGCCCTGGTGCGCGACGGCCGCACCGTGCTGTCCTCCGTCATCGCCTCGTCGGCGGACATGCACGCCATCTATGGCGGCGTGGTGCCGGAGATCGCCTCACGCAAGCACGTGGAGGCCATCTCCGGTTTGGCGGACGAGGCCCTGCGCCAAGCCGGGGCGAGCAGAGCCGACATCGACGCCGTGGCGGTGACCTATGCCCCCGGCCTCATCGGAGCTCTGCTGGTGGGGGTGTCCTTCGCCAAATCGGTGGCCTTCGGCTTGGGGGTGCCCCTCATCCCCGTCCACCACGTCCGGGGACACATCGCGGCGAACTACATCGCGCACCCAGACCTGGAGCCTCCCTTCCTGTGCCTGTGCGTGTCCGGCGGCACCACGGCCCTGGTGGACGTGAAGGACCACACCCATTTCCAGGTGCTGGGGAGCACCCGGGACGACGCGGCCGGAGAATGCTTCGACAAGACCGCTCGCGTGCTGGGCCTGGGCTACCCCGGCGGCGGGCCCCTGGACAGGATGGCCCAGGGCGGGAACGACAAACGATACCACTTCCCGCGGGCCCATGTGGCCGACGATCCCCTGGACATGTCATTCTCGGGGCTGAAAACGGCGGTGCTCAACACGATCCACAACGCGCAGCAGAAGGGGGAGGAGCTGGACCTGCACGATCTGGCCGCGTCCTTCGCCGCCGCCGTGTCCGACTCCCTCGTCCCCCGGGTGATGGAGGCCAACGCCCGCACGGGCTACGGCAAGATCGCCGTGGCGGGAGGGGTCGCCGCCAACAGCCGCATCCGGGCCGACCTGGAGCTGGCCTGTGCCAAAGCCGGCGCGAAGCTGTGGCTGCCCCCTCTGTCCCTGTGCGGGGACAACGCGGCGATGATCGGCAGCCAGGGCTATTATGAGTATCTGGCCGGCCACACCGCCGGGTGGGATCTGAACGCAAAAGCCAGCTTGGACATATCCAAGGGCTGATATCGCTGTTATGTCAACCATATCCGCACTTTAGCCTGTTATAAAAATAGATCCGCGCGCTGTGGAGGACTGCCGGCTTTCCCTGTGGAACCGTTGCGGCCCTAAGTGTTGAAGCTGTTGAAAACCATGTGGAAGTTGTGGATAACTCTCTGTATCGAGATCTGCGGGGCGAATTATGGAAACCGCACCCGCCCCTGGAAGGCCTTGATAGACCGGGCTCCCGCCCCCATCGGGAGCGGCCCCGCCGCCCGGGATCATACTGTGCGTATAGTCCTTGACGCAGGAGCGGGGGCCATGGTACACTGTCCATATCGCGGATAGACGGAAGCGGACGCACACCATGGAGCGCGTCCGCGCCCAGCCGCCGGCCGTCTGGGCGCACTGAGAGCGGATCGGTGCGCCCTATCTCTTTTGGACGTACTCAATAAAGGAGGATACCCATCATGAAGACCGACATCGAGATCGCCCAGAGCGCCAGGATGCTCCCCATCAGCCAGGTGGCCGCCCGAGCGGGCATCGACGAGAGCCTGTTGGAGCATTATGGGAGGGTGAAGGCCAAGATCGACATCGGCCCCCTGCGGGACCGCCCCCGGAAGGGGAAGCTCATCCTGGTCACCGCCATCAACCCCACCCCCGCCGGAGAGGGCAAGACCACCACCAGCGTGGGTCTCGCGGACGCCCTGCGCCGGTTGGACGAGAACGTGCTCTTGTGCCTGCGGGAGCCGTCTCTGGGCCCGGTGTTCGGCGTGAAGGGCGGCGCGGCCGGGGGCGGGTATGCCCAGGTGGTGCCTATGGAGGACATCAACCTCCACTTCACCGGGGATTTCCACGCCATCGGCGCCGCCAACAACCTGCTGGCCGCCTTGCTGGACAACCACATCCAGCAGGGCAACGAGCTGGGCGTGGACGTGAAGAGGATCACCTGGCGGCGGTGCGTGGACATGAACGACCGGCAGCTTCGCAGCATCGTGGACGGCCTGGGGGGCCGGATGCAGGGCGTGCCCCGGGAGGACGGCTTCGACATCACGGTGGCCAGTGAGATCATGGCGGTGCTGTGCCTGGCCACCGGGCTGCGGGACCTGAAGGAACGGCTGGCCAGGATCGTCGTGGGCTACACCTATGGCGGCGAACCGGTGACCGCCGCAGACCTGAAGGCCCAGGGGGCCATGGCCGCTCTGCTCAAGGACGCCATCAAGCCCAACCTGGTGCAGACGCTGGAGAACACCCCCGCCCTGGTCCATGGCGGTCCGTTCGCCAACATCGCCCACGGCTGCAACTCGGTGTCCGCCACCGACACCGCCCTGAAGCTGGCGGACTACGTGGTCACCGAGGCGGGCTTCGGCGCGGACCTGGGCGCGGAGAAGTTCCTGGACATCAAGTGCCGGGCCGCGGGGATGTCCCCTGACGCGGTGGTGATCGTGGCCACCGTCAAGGCGCTGAAATACAACGGCGGCGTGCCCAAGGCCGAGCTGGGCGCGGAGGATCTGGAGGCCCTGGAGCGGGGCCTGCCCAACCTGCTCAAGCATGTGGAGAACATCACCCAGGTGTACGGCCTGCCCTGCGTGGTGGCCATCAACCGCTTCGACAACGACACGGACGCGGAGCTGGAACTCATCCGCAGCAAGTGCCGGGAGCTAGGCGTCAACGTGGCACTGTCCGAGGTGTGGGCCCGGGGCGGGGAGGGCGGCATCGAGCTGGCCCAGGAGGTGCTCCGGCTGTGCCGGCAGCCCAAGTCCCTGCGCTTCGCCTACGAGCTGGACCAGCCCCTGCGCAGCAAGATCGAGGCCATCGTGACCCGGATCTACGGCGGCGCGGGCGTGAGCTACTCCCCTGCCGCCGCTAAGGAGCTGGACCGGCTGGAGGCCACCGGGTCCGGCGGCCTGCCCGTGTGCATGGCCAAGACCCAGTACTCCCTGTCCGACGATCCGGCGAAGCTGGGCCGTCCGGAAGGCTTCACGGTCTGCGTATCCAAGGTGAAGCTGTCCGCCGGGGCCGGGTTCGTGGTGGTGCAGACCGGGGACATCATGACCATGCCGGGCCTGCCCAGGGTCCCTGCCGCCGAAAAGATCGACGTGGACGAGGACGGCGTGATCACCGGCCTGTTCTGAAACGCGATCGGCCCCGATCGCGCACGATATGACGAAGGAGCCGGATCCTCTATGAGAGGATCCGGCTCCTTCATCGCCTGCACGGCGTCAAGTCGTCCCCAGCTTGTGGGCCGTGGGAGGCTTGGCGATGTGGGTCTTGGACAACTGATCGAGGCAGTATTCGTATTCGCTGTTGGCGAAAGCGGTGAACAGGATGTCGATGATGTTGAGCTGGGAGATGCGCGAGGACATGGCCCCGCTGCGGAACGTGGCCTCATTGTCGGTGGTGTACAGCCGGAGATCGGACAGCTCCGCCACCGGCGACGACACCCGCCTGGTGATGGCGATGATAGGGGTGCCGTTCTCCCGCAACGCCTTCATGCACTCGATGACCTCCACCGTCTCCCCGGAATAGGACACCACGATGCCCAGGTCCTCATGGTCGGAGTTCTTGGCCTGGAGCAGTTGAGAGTGCCAGTCGTCATTGATGACGCAGGGCTTGTTCAGCCGCAGGAACTTCAGGTAGAAGTCCCGGGCGGCGCACAGCGACGCGCCCAGGCCGAACAGCAGCACCGTCCGGGACCTGCGCACCAGATCCACGCAGGTCTGGAGCGTCTCGGTGTCGATGAGGTTCTTCGTGTCCTCCAGGGACATGATGTTCTTGTATGTCACCTTGTCCACGATATCGTCCAGGCTGTCGGACTGGGTGATCTCCTTGTGCTCCTGCTCCTGATTGAGCCGGCGCACCGCCAGCTCGCACGTCACGGCTTGGCGGAACTCCTTGTACCCCGCGAAACCGATCCTCTGGCACATCCGGATGACGGTGGACGGAGAGGCGAAGGTCCTCTCCGCGAGCTGGTGGATGCTCAGCTCCATCGCCTCGCCCTGATGGCTCAGCAGATAGTCCGACACCGCCCGCTCTGTCGCGCTCATGGAATCCTGGCTCTCCCTGAGCCGAAGCAGCGCACTTTTCATAGTCTCTCCTCCTTCTCGCTCCACGTCCGAGCCATCCGGGCGCATACCGGTCCTGTGCCGGCCATCTCGAAAAAATGAACGTCCATGCCGCCGTGCTCTCCCTGCCCGGGCGGTACTCTGCCGCCAGAAGGACACTCACGTGGCTTGGACGCTCATTCAGAAGTCAAAATCAAAAGCTTTCCTCTCTTTTACTCTCAGTATACGCCCGAATCATCACCCTGTCAAGAGAATTTCCAGAAGTTTCTTGTTTATAAATGTATATTCATCATATTGTGTGCAAATACTACAAGAGTTCTTTGATATCACCGCCGTGTTCCATCATTTTGCCCCAAAATCACCCAAAAAATCCTACTTGTTGGAACAATGTTCCATATCGACCATATGTAATTGACACAGAACGGTCCCCGGTCTAGGATGAAAAAATGAAAGCTACGGTCCTCACCAAGCGGCAGCGATCGGGCCCGATCCCTTCCGTCCACATGCCAAGGCCGCCGCAAGGCGGCGCCACCCGGCGGGGCCCCGCCGATCGGTGCGCAACGCGCGGGAAAGGAGCGCTTGAAATGAGTTTGGAACTGGACAAATTGACCACTGAGACCCGCAACCAGGCTACCATGGAGCTGGACGTGATGACCCCCTTGGAGGTGGTCACGGCCATGAACCGCGAGGATGCCAAGGTCCCCGAGGCCATCCGGCCGGTGCTGCCCCAGGTCGCCCAGGTGGTAGAGCGGGCCATCCGATCCGTCGAGGCGGGAGGCCGGGTGTTCTATATGGGCGCGGGCACCAGCGGGCGGCTGGGCGTGCTGGACGCCGCCGAGTGCCCTCCCACCTTCGGCGTCAGCGACGATGTGATCGTCGGGCTCATCGCCGGCGGGGACAAAGCGTTCCTCAAGGCCGTGGAGGGCGCGGAGGACAGCCGGGAGCTGGGCCGGGAGGACCTGGTCAGCCGCGGGCTGACCAAGGACGACATGGTGATCGGCATCGCCGCCAGCGGCCGCACCCCCTACGTGCTGGGGGCGCTGGACTATGCCAAGCAGGTAGGCTGCCACACCGCCGCCATCTCCTGCAACGCGGGCTGCGCCATCGGCCAGGCGGCCGAGATCGCCGTGGAGGTGGTGGTAGGCCCCGAGGTGCTCACCGGCTCCACCCGGCTCAAGGCGGGCACCGCCCAGAAGCTGATCTTGAACATGATCTCCACCGCCACCATGGTGGGCGTGGGCAAAGCCTATCAGAACCTGATGGTGGACGTGATGCAGACCAACGAGAAGCTCCACCGCCGCGCGGAGAAGATCGTCACCGAGGCCACCGGCGTGAGCCAGCAGGAGGCCCGCCGGAACATCGATCTGGCCGGCGGCAGCGTCAAGACCGCCATCACCATGATCCTGGCCGGCTGCGGGGCGGACGAGGCCCGCGCCCGCCTGGACCGGGCGAAGGGCCACGTGCGCGAGGCCATCCGGTGATCCGGCCCCATCCCTTTGCAAAAGCGGCTCGAGCCGTTTTTGCGTCCCTCTAGTTCAGGGACGCGCATCGTATCCTGTCCCATCCCCACAACAGACGTGAAAGAGAGGTAAGAGAAATGACGATCCAGGAACTGGTCCAAAGCATCCTCAAGGGTGTGGGCGGACGGCAGAACGTGGTCACCGCCACCAACTGCATGACCCGTCTGCGCATCAATGTGAAGGACGACGGCGCCATCGACGAAGCCGCCCTGAAGAAGATCGAGGGCGTGATGGGCATCGTCCATGACCGGGCCAACTATATCGAGGTCGTGGTCGGCCCCGGGAAGTGCCGCAAGTGCTCCGACTACTGCAAGGAGCTGGGCATCCCCGCTGCCGCCGACGGAGCGGAGCTCACCGCAGGCGGCGACTGGAAGACCAACAAGGCCAACCTGAAGGCCGGGCAGAAAGAGAACAAGATCTTGGCCATGCTCAAGACCTTCGGCGATATCTTCGTGCCCCTCATCCCCGGCGTCATCGCCGCCGGACTGTGCGCGGGCCTGAACACCCTGCTGGGGCAGCTCTTCCCGGGCTCCGAAAACCCCGCGTTCGTCCTCATCACCAACTTCCTCAGCATGATCAACACCGCCTTCATGACCTACCTCACCGCGTGGGCCGGCTACCGGGCGGCGGAAAAGTTCGGCGGCACCCCCATCCTGGGCGGTATGCTCGGCATGATCACCACCCTGGGCGGCATCGACGCGATCTCCAAGGTGGTCGGCCTGTATAACGAGGCCCAGCCCTTGGACGCCATCCTCCGCGCCGGACGCGGCGGCGTGCTGGCCGCCGTCATCGGCGTGTGGGTCATGTGCAAGATCGAGAAGGCCATCCGCTCCAAGATGCCCGACGCGCTGGACATCGTGTTCACCCCCCTGCTGACCCTCATCGTCACCCTGATCCCCTACGTCCTCATCGTGATGCCCATCACGGGCCTCATCTCCACCGGCCTGGTGAAGCTGGTGTCCCTGGTGGCCATGAGCGAGTCTCCCATCGTCCGTGCCCTCAGCGGCTATCTGGGCGCGGCCCTGTTCCTGCCCATGGTGGCCATGGGGATGCACCACGGCCTGGTGGCCCTGTACACGGTGCAGAAGGACACCTTCGGATGCGTCTACCTCTACCCCGCCCTGGCCATGGCCGGAGCCGGTCAGGTGGGCGCGGCCCTGGCCATCTACCTGAAGTGCCGGGCCGTTGGCAACCAGCGCCTGAAGAGCGTCATCGGCGGCGCTCTGCCTGCCGGTATCCTGGGCGTGGGCGAGCCGCTGATCTACGGCGTCACCCTCCCCATGGGCAAGCCCTTCATCACTGCGGGGCTGGGCGCGGGCTTCGGCGGCGCTTTCGTCAATCTGATGCAGGTGGCCTCCACCACCTGGGGCCCCTCCGGCGTGCTGGGCTGCTTCGTGATGACCGCCGGCTCCAACAGCGCGGTCATGAGCATCCTCTTCTATTTCATCGGTCTGGTCATCAGCAGTATCATGGGCTTCGTGTTCACCTACTTCGCCATCAAGCCCGAGGAAGTGGCCGGCGTCTGAGCCCCACGCGCCCTTGACCGGCAGATCCGCCATCCACGCGGCGCGCCGGGGACCCCGGCGCGCCGCGCTTTCGTCCCTCCCCACACCCGAACCGGAAAGGAGCGTCCCGCATGGATATCCGACTCATCGCCATGGACCTGGACGGCACCGCCCTCCAGGCGGATCGAGCCACCTTCTCTCCCCGGCTGGACGCCGCTTTGGAGCGCGCGCACCGCAAGGGCGTGGCTGTGGCCCCCATCACCGGGCGGCAGTTCTTCGCCCTTCCCCCCGCCGTCCGGCCGGACGCGGTCTGGGCCGGGCTGGTGGTGCTCAGCAACGGCAGCGAGGTCCGCCGCCTCCGTGACGCGGCGCTGCTCCAGACACACTACCTGGGGCCGGACGGACTGCTCCCTCTCCTCGACACAGCGGCGCGGCTGGGCCTGCCCATAGAGGTATCCGCCAACGGCGGACTGTACCTCACTCCGGGGAGCTGGGACCTCCAGCGGGACATCGGAGGACATCTCCGCTTCCATCTGGACATGATCCTGGAACATTTCGGGCACGCCGTGGACGATCTCGGCACGTTCTGCACCGCCGCCCCGCCAGTGGACAAGGTCAACCTGCCCCACGTCCCCGACGAGGTCCGCTCCGACACGGAGCGGGCGCTGGACGCACTGCCCGTATCATGGTTCTGGTCCGGCCCTCAGAGCATCGAGGTCGGCCACCCGGACGCCTCCAAAGCCAACGGACTGCTGGAGGTATGCCGCCTGCTGGACATCGACCCCGCTCAGTCCATGGCCCTGGGGGACAGCGGCAACGACGTCCCCATGCTCCAGGCCGCCGGGCTGGGGGTGGCCATGGGGAACGCCCCCGCCCACGTCCAAGCCGCCGCCGACACGGTGAGCGCCCCCTATGACCAGGACGGCGCGGCGCTGGCCATCGAAAAATACGTATGAGGATGGAAAAACGCCTCCTGGCGATGCCAGGAGGCGTCTTTCACAGCAGCTCCTCGTAGATCTTTTCCAGCTCCTTCGCGTCCATGAGCACCGGCACCGGGTAGAGCGGGGCGGCTTCCCGGTGGGCGTGCCGGGCCAGGGCCGGGATGTCCTCCCGGCGCAGCTCGGGGATGCTGGAGCCGATGCCGCATCGGGCCTTGAGCGCCTCCACCCCCCGGATGAAGGACAGCGCGGCCTCCTGCCGGTCCGTGTCCGGCCCGGCCAGGCCGGCGGCCTGGGCCAGCCGCGCCAACTGCGGATGGATGGCAGAGCCATACGCCCGCAGCACCACAGGCAGGATCACCGCGTTGGCATAGCCATGGGCCACGTCGTAGGCCCCGCCCAGGGAATGGGCCACCGCATGGACGTAGCCCACATAGGACTTGGTGAACGCGCACCCTGCCCGGAAGGAGGCGGTGAGCAGCTCTCTCCGGGCCTCCAGGTCCCCGCCGTCGCGGTATGCCCGTTCCAGATACCGGAAGATCAGCGCCACCGCCGCCGATGCGTCCTCCCGGGTGTCCTTCGTGGTGGACCGGCCGATGAACGCCTCCACAGCGTGGGTGAGCGCGTCCATGCCTGTGGTGGCGGTGAGGTGCGGCGGCAAGGCAAGGGTCATCTCCGGATCCAGCACAGCATACTTAGGGATGAGCGGGAAGTCGCTGATGGCGTATTTGTCCCTCGTCCTCGCGTCGGTGACGACTGCGGCGATGGTGGTCTCGCTCCCCGTCCCGGCGGTGGTGGGGACGGCCGCCAGCGGAGGCAGCGGCTTTCGCACCTTCAGCACGCCTCCCAGCTTGGACAGGGGCACATCGGGCCGCACGGCCCGCACCCCCACCGCCTTGGCGCAGTCCAGACTGGAGCCGCCGCCCACGCCGATGATGGCGCCGCATCCCCCTGCCCGGTAGAGGGCCAGGGCCTCCTCCACCGTCTCGGTCGTGGGGTTCGGGACGGTCCTGTCATAGACGGTGCAGGCCATCCCTGCCGCGTCCAACGCCTCCAGCAGCCGCCGCGTGCCCGGCAGCTTGACCACGCTGGGGCTGGTGACCAGCAGCACGCTGGAGCAGCCCTCCTTCCCCAACAGGGCGGGCAGCTCCGCCACGTCCGCCGCCACCTGGGGCCTGCGGTACGGCAGCAGCGGGATCGCCAGACGGAAAATGGCCTGCACGCTCCTGCACCAGAACTTTTTCCAGATATCCATATGGATCCCTTCTTTCCGGGGCCTCCCCCTAACACCGCCTTCGACCTCTGCTCCATGTCCCGCAGCCTTCCGGCGGGGCCGTATATCCGATCGGATCAGGTCTCCGTCATCCGGATCCCCACATCATAAAGTCCGATGGACGTCCCCTCCCATCCATCGCGTATCCACGATCCTGATTCTACCACAGACGGCCGCCCGGCTCAAGGGCGATCTGCCAGATCCCGCCGGCGCCGGGCAGTCCGGGCCCCGGCCGGTCTTGGACGATGTCTCCGTGTTGATCCTTGCAATTCCTGTTCGAAAGGTTTAGAATGGATCATCAGATACGATCCAGACGGGCCGCGGCCGCCCGGCAGGCGGTCCCAGGGGACCGCACCGGCACGGCCCCGCTGGGAAAGAGAAATGAGTGGGATCGAGAACATGATCGTCTTGGACCTGGAGTGGAACCGCGGCTATGACACGAAGCCGCTCAACGAGATCCTTCAGATCGGCGCCGTCCGGCTCGACCGGCTGGGCGGGCCGGTACTGTCCACCTTCAACGCCTATATCAAGCCCGTGGTCCACAAAAGGTTCGACCCGGGCGCGAGAGCCCTGCCGGAGCTGAAAGCCTCCAAAGAGTCGAGCCTGGACTTCGCCGGGGCCCTGGACGCGTTCCGCACATGGTGCGGCGGGGACACCGCGTTCGCGGGCTGGGGCGGCGGGGACATCGAGTCGCTCAACGAGAACTGTCGGTATTGGGGCCTGCCGCCCGTGGAGGCGGAGGAGGTGTTCGACTTCCAGCGGGCGTTCTCCCATGCGCTGGGCACGGACCGGCAGCTCGCCCTGTGGTGGGCGGCGGGCTATTGCGGCGTCCCGGATGTCTTCGATTATCACGACGCACTGAACGACGCGATGTACACGGCGGTGCTGAGCGCCTGGCTCACGCCGGAGGACCTCGCCTGGCGGCCCGAGCCGGCCCCGCCAAAACGGCGCAGGCCGTCCCCGCGGCTGTCCAAGCTCCCCTTCCCTCAGCAGCCCCGCCAAAAGACAGGCCCCTTCCCGACCCCGGAGGACGCCCTGGACGCCTGGGAGAACCGGCGTCCCTGCTGTCCGCTGTGCGGCAGGGTGGGGATCGTCGCCCGCTGGCGGCCCGCCGCGCCGGGGTGCGGCGACAGGACGCGGCGGTATCACGCGGTGTTCTCCTGCCCGGAGCACGGGCGGTTCCTGTGCCGCATGACGCTGGCCCAGGGGGCGGACGGGCAGTGGCAGGGGAGGCGGTACGTCCCTGCCGCCACGCCGGAGGTGGTCCGGGAATATTCCGCAGCGTCGGAGGAGGACGTCTATATCTGTAAAGGACAGCAAAAACGCCGGAAGCGCCGGTCCCGCCGGGGATCGGATCCGGCGTCCTGATCGGGCCGGGCCACGCATCCTGACGGGAGGACGGCCCGATCCCCGACCGCATGAAAAGGATATTGGAGGGATCCGATCGATGACCAGGAAAGAAGAGTCCCTGTTCCGGGCCCGCCTAGACCGCCATCTGGACGAGCTGCGCTGGCTGTATATGGAGCTCTACGACAATGGCGGCATGTTCGCGGAGCTGTGCGACGCTCTGTACCGAGCCGCACAGGAGCGCCCTGCGGCCTTGAAAGAGCGGGACGTCCAGCGGGAGGCGGACCCGGAGTGGTACAAGTCCGGCGGGCTGACCGGGATGATGATGTACATCGACAATTTCGCGGGCGATCTGGACGGGGTGCGGGAAAAGCTGTCCTACCTCGAGAGGGCCGGGGTGGATCTCATCCACCTCATGCCCTTCCTGGACACCATGCCGGGCCGCAGCGACGGCGGCTACGCCGTGGCCGACTTCCGGAAGGTGCGGCCCGACCTGGGCACGATGGAGGACCTGGAGGCGCTCACCGCCGCCTGCCACGAGAAGGGCATCAACGTGTGCATGGACTTCGTGATGAACCACACCAGCCAGGACCACGAATGGGCCAGGCGGGCCCGGGCCGGGGACGGGGAGTACATGAGCCGCTACTTCTTCTTCGCCGACCCGTCCATCCCCCAGGAATACGAAAAGACCGTGCCCCAGGTGTTCCCCACCACCGCGCCGGGGAACTTCACCTGGCTCCCCGACTGCGGGCACTATGTCATGACCTCCTTCTATCCCTACCAGTGGGACCTGAACTACCGCGAGCCCCGGGTGTTCAACGACATGATGTACGACTTCCTCTATCTCGCCAACCGGGGGATGGACATGATCCGCCTCGACGCGGTGCCTTACATCTGGAAGGAACTGGGCACCGACTGCCGCAATCTGCCCCAGGTCCACACCATCGTGCGCATGATGCGGATGATTGCCGAGATCGTGTGCCCCAGCGTCATCCTGCTGGGCGAGGTGGTGATGGAGCCGGTGAAGGTGGCGCCCTACTTCGGCACGCCGGAAAAGCCGGAATGCCATCTGCTCTACAACGTGACCACCATGTGCACCACCTGGCACACCGTGGCCACCAAAGACGTGCGCCTCCTGCGCCGGCAGTTGGATGCCGTCAACGCCCTGCCCAAGCAGTACGTGTTCCTCAACTATCTGCGCTGCCATGACGACATCGGCTGGGGGCTGGACTACGGCGCCCTGGCGCAGTGGGGCATCACCGAGGTGCCGCACAAGAAGTTCCTCAGCGATTATTTCCAGGGCCTCGCGGAAGGCAGCGTCAGCCGGGGCGAGCTATACAACGCCGATCCGTCCAGCGGCGACGCCCGGCAGTGCGGCACCACCGCCAGCCTGTGCGGCATCGAGAAGGCCGGCCTCGAAAACGACGCCGAGGCCATGGCGCGGGCGGTGCGGCTCGACCTCACCCTCCACGCCATGATGTTCATGCAGACCGGCGTCCCCCTGCTGTACAGCGGGGACGAGATCGCCCAGGTGAACGACTACAGCTACAAGGACGACCCCGAGAAGGCGGACGACAGCCGCTACCTCCACCGGGGCAAGATGCGCTGGGACCTGGCCGGGCACATCGAGGACCCCTCCACCCCGGAAGGGCAGGTGTTCCGCGGGCTGGGCACGCTGATCGCCCTGCGCAGGACGCACCCGGCGTTCGGCGCCTCGGCGCAGGTGCAGACCTTGGACACCGGGGACGACGGGGTGCTGGCCATCGGCCGGTATCTCGACGGGCAGAGGATCGTCGGCGTGTTCAATTTCACCGGCGAGGAGAAGTCCGTCGCGCTCCCCCACGCCCCAGGGACGTCCATCGATCTGTTCACTGGGAAAAAATATACCTTGGAACGCTTGCATATCCCTGCCTTTGGGTGCTATTATATGGAACAGGGATCGACATATGCCCCATCGCCCTTGGACCAGTGAACGTCATAGACCGGGACCGCATCACCTACCGATAAGGCCGATTCAAAAAGGAAAGGACAGATCGCTATGAAACAGTTCCAGTACACCGTCACCGACCCCGTGGGCATCCACGCCCGCCCCGCCGGGCTGCTGGTCAAAGCCGCCAAAGCTCTGGACAGCACGATCACCGTCGTCAAAGGGGACGGCAAGTCCGCTGTGGCCGTCAAGCTCATGGCCCTGATGGGTCTGGGCATCAAGCAGGGCGATACCGTCACCGTCACGGTAGAGGGCGGCAACGAGGACGCGAACGCCGCCGCCATGGAGCAGTTCTTCAAAGACAACCTGTGATCGGACGAAGTACGCGAGGTCCCTGGACAGCCAGGGACCTCGCGCGTCTTTTTTATCCAGCGGCACCGGCCGCGCCCTCCTTGGCCTGCCCCTCGACGATCGACGCCACGATCTTCACCACTTCCTCCAGCTCCAGCCGCTGGGCCTGGACCTCATACTCCGCCCCGTCCAAGCGGAACGAGGCCACATAGAGGTCATAGTACCCGGCGGGCCAATCAGAAAGGCCGTCGGGGGCCTTCTGTGTGGGGTCGTAGGGGCCATGCCCCACGGAGCAGTGGGCGATGACGAGCTCCTGCCCGCCGGAGGGCTGGACCGGATCTGCGTCGGGCCGATTGCTGTCGATCGTATCACAAAGGGGCCGGAGATCGCAACGATCCCGGCATGGTCCGGCTCCTTTGGGGCAACCTATCCCCGAGGTGATCGTATGGACGAAAAGCAAGACAGGCGCTCACAGCCGGTCCCGGACGAGATCGAACGCCCTATCCCGCCGGACATCTATCCCGTCATCGACAACGACCTGGCGCGGGACAACGTAGAGAACGATCTGCCCGCCGCAGACCTGCACGAGCTCCGATAGGCCCGCAGAGCGATGGACGGGGCATCCGGGCCGGTCCTTCCCGGACCGGCCCGGATGCCCTCGTGTCCCCGCTGCGGCCGCCATCGCCGAACGACCCCACCGGATATGAGCGGACCACTGCCGGCCGCCCACATCCGGTGGGGTCGTCTTTTGCCCGTAGCTCCGATCGGCCGAACGCGAGCGATCCGCCCGCCTGCCGGCGTCACCTGCGCCAGCCTTTTGGTCCTCAGTTCTGGAACCTGATCTGCTCTCCGCAGACCAGCGGGTACCGGACCAGATTCACACCGTCCAGGTCCGTCCGGTGGAGGTCCACCGCGCTGATCTGGTGGTCGCCGTAGGTGGTGTAATAGTAGATCCCACGGTCTGCGTTGCAGCAAGAGGTGTAGATGGTGTACTCGTATACGCCGGGCCCCACCTCGCAGCAGCCCCGCTGCTGCTCCACACTGTTCAGGATGTGGAAGAACTGGCTGACGCTCTCCTCTTCCGAATCCCCGGAAACAGAGTTGAGGCACACGAACGCCGCACGGACGAACCGGGATTGGGAGGACAGGTCCCCAGGCAGGCCCAGCGCCCCCATCCCGCGGCTATATGGGGCCAGATCCAGCTTACTGGAAAAGAGGTTCCGGGGCCGGCAGGGAGACAACGCCATATAGTTGTTGAGGTTGAACATCTGCTCGTCGAACGGCGGATCGTTGGTCAGTATGCCCGCCGGGTCGTCATACACCCGCAGGCCGTCCTCCATCGGCTCCACCACGATGGTCTCCTCCTTGTCCGCGACGATCCAGTGGAGCCGGGCCGCAGGCAGCGCGGCGTCAAAGGCCCCGCCCGTCAGGTCCAGCCGGCCAAGCTGCGCCCGGGCCTCTCCCACTGTGGCGCAGCGGCCGAGGATCCAGGGGATGAACTCAAAGGTCTCCACGTTGTACCGCCCCGGCTCAGGCTCCTGATAGACCGCGTTGCCCACGAAGTTCAGCCCGGCCATGCCCAGCCCCTTCTCGTTCACCGCGTCGTAGTACAGGGGATAGCCCTGGGCCACATGGGCCATGCCAATCATGGCGTAGTGCCGCGGCAGTGTCCCGCCCGCCCGGAACCGGAACGGATAGCCCCGGGGCGCGATCGTGATCTCCTCGCCGTAGGAGTCTTCATGATCCAGCGTCCTGCCAAAATAAAAGTCGCGGGTCCGGTAAGCGGCCGCAGTGCACATCGAAACCCCTCCATTCATATATATCGTAAGGCTACTGTCCATCATACTATGATATCTCACCGATGAACGATAGTCTTTCCACCGGAAGCGATCCGATCGGTGGGATATCTTGGGCGTCCCTCCCGGGCCGCGCAGGGGCTTCGGGACCGCCGCGCCGCGCTCCCCGAGCGCGAGGGCGGACGGCGGATCTCGCGGCACGAAAGGATCTCACGAATCTCTTGAAATATGGAAAGAAACAGGCTATACTATGCGGGGTCTCGATGTGGTCCTACCATTGGAGTACAAGGGCGAGTTCTCTGACGGATGAGGCGATATCGACCCAAAGACCTTTTTCCTTGGAGGAGTTTTATGCGATTTGTAGAAAACAAAAAACTTGCTGCACGGATCGGGATCATCACAACGATCATCACCTTGGTCGGGATGACCCTGCTCTGGCTGGTGGTGTCCACCAACGCCGCTTCCGTCGTCAAAAACGACATCACCAACCAGATGACCGACGCCGTGGAATCCAGAGCCGCGATCATCGATGAGTATGTGTTTTCCGCAGAAGAATATATGACCGCCTTCGCCTTGAGCGACGAAGTCCACGACCTGCTGCTGGACCCGGACGATCCGGCGCTGCTCGCGCGGGCCCAACAGTATACGGAGGACTTCGCCGCCGTCAAAGGAGGCGTGTTCGAAGGTCTGTACATCGCCACCCCCACCACCCATGTACTGACCCACACCTCCCAGAGCGCCATCGGCATGATCACCCGATCGGGGGAGTCGCTGAAGAACTTCCAGGACACCATCCTGTCCCGGCACGAACTGACGAACCTGGGGATCATGAAGTCTCCCGGCACCGGCAGCATGATCTTGTCCATGTACTGCCCTATCTTCGAGGGCCAGCGGTGCATCGGCTTCGTGGGCGCCGGCGTCTATGCCAGCCACCTTACGGACTCGCTGCTGGACCTGGAGATCAAGGGTCTGCCTAGCAGCGAGTACGTGTTCCTGAACGTGGACACCGGCGTCTATCTCTACCACGAGGACGACGAGCTCCTGAACACTGTGACCACCGACGCTGGATATCAGGAGATCATCCAGCGCATCCAGGCAGAGGCCAGCCCCCACGCCAATACATATTCCTACCAGGATGAGGCTGGGGTCAAGCAGTTGGTGGTATACAAGCACCTGGTGGACCGCGGCTGGGTCTTCATGGTCCGGGACAACGCCACGGAAGTCTTTACCGCTGTGACGACGGTCCGGGTCCTGGTCGGCGTCCTGTGTGCGATCATGGCGGCTACCGTGATCCTGCTCACCCTGCTGCTCCTGCGGCGGGAGGGCCGGGACCTCATGGTGGTGGAACGGGCCATCAGCCGTTTGGGCGATCTGAACCTTTCCGCCGACCAGGAGCTGGAACCCTTTTATGGCCGGTCCGACGAGATCGGCATGATCGCCCAGACGACCCACCGGGTCTGCGACCATTTGCGAAAGACCATCGATGACGTGGGGCGCATCCTGGGCGAGATGGCCGACGGCAACCTCGCCGTGGACGTCACAGAGAACGAGTCCTACTATATCGGCGACTTCAAGGCCCTGTCCGCCAGCCTCCGATCCATCCATGTCGATCTGGTGGGCGTAATCGGCGACATCTCCAAGGTGGCCGCTCAGGTGGATACCAGCGCAGAGCAGGTGTCCTCGGGCGCCCAGGCGCTGGCTCAGGGCGCCACAGAGCAGGCCGCTTCCGTGAACGGGCTGGCGTCTAACGTCACGGCCATCGCCACCCAGCTCCAGGACAGCGCTGTGCGCTGCAACAGCGCCGACGAGCTGATGCAGCGGGCGACCGGCTACACGCTCGAGGCAGACGCGAAGATGGAGCGATTGACCGCAGCCACCAGGAACATCGACCAGTCCTCCGCGAAGATCGGCTCCATCATCAAGACCATCGAGGACATCGCGTTCCAGACCAATATCCTGGCGCTGAACGCCGCCGTGGAGGCTGCCCGGGCCGGGAACGCGGGAAAGGGGTTCTCCGTGGTCGCGGACGAGGTCCGCGACCTGGCGGCCAGATCGGCCGAGGCCGCGCAGGATACCAACGACCTCATCAGCCGGTCCATCCAGGACGCCAAGACCGGCACGGAATCTACGGACATGGCCGTCTCCGCCGTGCAGGACATCGACCGCTGCATCCAGTCCATCAAGGCGCTCATGGATGAGATCGCCGCCGCCAGCGTCCAACAGTCGGAGATGATCTCCCTGGTGGAGAACGGGATCCGGGAGATCTCCTCGGTGGTCCAGGACAACTCCGCCGCCGCAGAGAAGAGCGCGGCAGTCTCCAAGGAGCTGTCCCAGCAGGCGCGGACCTTGAACAGCCTCATCAGCCGCTTCCGCATCCGGTGAACGGCGCTGCGCACAGTACTGCCGGCGGCAAGGAAAAGCCGTGCGGCAGTACTGGGGAAAGCGCGAAGATCGAGGCGTCCGCCGCCGTCGCGGGGACGGCGGATCCAGCGGGCCGCCCGTCGAAAAACAGGGGCGCTGGATATCGTTGGAAGCCCAAAATATGGGCTTGATTTTCTCGCGATCTTCCATTAAAATGGATCATGGCATCCCGGTGGGGATGCCCAGTAATGAGACCGGAGGCAGTCACATGAAAAAGCGTATTTTGGTCGTGGATGACGACAGCATGAACCTGGCCAGGACAAAGATCATCTTGGGGAAAGAATATGACGTGCTTTTGGCGGAATCAGGTTTGGAAGCGCTGGCAAAACTGAAGATGGAGAAGGCGGACATGGTCCTTTTGGACATCGACATGCCCGAAATGAACGGCATCGAGACCTTCAATCGCATCAAGGCCCTTGACGCCAGTCTCCCTGTGATCTTCTTGACGGCGTCCGGTCTGGAAGAGGACGTCGTCTGCGCCATCAAGATGGGCGCGGTGGATTATCTGAAAAAGCCATACCGGCCCCAAGAACTGCTGAAGCGGGTCGCACAGGAGTTCGAGAAGAGATGAGGGCGGAGGAGCGCACGAGCAGGCATCTCCTGTTGGCCGTGATCGTCACAGTGTTCAGCATCATAATGAGTTTTGTCACCATCTCCATGGCTTGGGAGCTATGGATGGTCCCTCTGATGGCAGCGGGGTGTTTCAGCGTGTGGACCCTGCACATCGCACGGCTGGGGTCGGACACGTTCTATGAAAATCTGTGCGCCGGATCGATGCTGATCGAGTTCTTTTTTTTTGGCGTGCATGAGACCAGTCTCTTCGAGATCCCTGCTGTAGCCTGTATCCTGATCCTTGCGCTGTTCATGCTGAACAAAAAGTGGATCCTGCATGGGATATCGTCCCTGTATCTGTTGGTGCTGCTGTATCATGGCACGATCTTCCACACCATCTCTTCCCAAATGGCAGGCCAGGACATGTTCCGTCTTGGCCTTGGCGCTGTCATGACGACTGGCGCGATCGTGCTGGCCCACTACTGGATCGACCGGCGAAACGCACAGCGGAAATGGTACGAGCGTGTATTCGAGAAGCTGGAGACTGCGGGGAAGCAGAACGCCATCTTCCTCTCCAACGTGTCCCATGAGCTGCGTACCCCGATCAATATGGTGATCGGCATCAGCGAGGTTGCGCTCGGCAAGGAGCTCCCCTCTGATATCCGGACGGATATGATGTCCATAAAAATGGCGGGGAAACGTCTGTCCAACCAGATCAACAATATGCTGGACTACACCGAGATCATGGAAGGTACGCTGGCCCCGGCAAAGAAGGAATACATGATCACCTCGGTATTGAACGACGTGCTCACGATGACTGCCCTGCAGAGCAACCGGCAGCATCTGGAGCTGGTGTTCGATATCGACCCCAACGTACCGGCGGCTCTCATCGGAGATGCGGAAAAGATCTCCCACGTGCTCAAGATCCTGGTGGAGAACTCCATCAAGTTCACGGAAGAGGGCGGCGTGAACGTCCGGATCAAGCACCGGCGGGAGGAGTATGGCATCAATCTGATCGTCGATATCCGTGATACCGGCATCGGTATGACGGACATCCAACTGCTGCAGATGTCCGACGTCTTTTATCAGGCAGACTCCGGGAGCAGCCGCCTCGCGGGCGGGCTCGGGCTCGGGCTCCCCATCGCCCAAGGGCTCTTGACCGCCATGGGCGGCTTCGTCCATTTTGCCAGCGGAGAGCAGCAGGGCCTGTCCGCCCATATCGTGATCCCCCAGGGCGTCGCGGACGAGCAGCCCTGTATCGTGCTCAACGATGCGGATCGATTCTGCATCGCGTGCTATTTCCGGCCGGAGAGATACGTCTGTGACGAGGTCCGCGGATATTATGACGGGCTGATCTTCCACCTAGTGCATGGGCTAGGCATCGAGGGGTATCAGGCACATAATTTCGAGGGCCTCCTCAAATTGCAGCGCAGCCACAAGCTGACCCATGTGTTCATCGCCCAATCGGAATACGAGGAGAACCAGGCGTATTACGAGGAGCTGGCGAACACGCTCCGGGTCGTCGTGATCGCGGAGCGTGAATTCACCCTGAGCAGCGAGAGCCGGCTGCTCATCATCCACAAGCCGTTTTCTGCGCTTTCCGTGGCGAACCTGCTCAACGGGGAGATGGGAGAGCGCGGGTTCGTCGAGGATCAGGCCGCAGGCCGGAAGCCCTTCACCTGCGTGGGCGTGCGCGCCTTGGCGGTGGACGACGAGGAGATGAACCTCATGGTCGCCCGAGGGGTCCTGGGAAGCTATGGGATCGAGGTGGACACCTGCCTGAGCGGGAAAGAGGCGATCGCACAGTGCGGCAGCGTCCCGTATGACATCATCTTCTTGGACCATATGATGCCGGGCTATGACGGCGTGGAGACGCTCAAAAAGATCCGCGAGCTTCGCAACGGCATGTATCAGGACCTGCCGGTGATCGCGCTGACCGCGAATACCGTCAGCGGCGCGCGGGAGATGTTCCGCAGCGAGGGATTCACCGAATTCGTCCCCAAGCCCATCGAGCGCACCGTCCTGGAACGAGTGCTGCGAAAGGTCCTGCCCAAAGATCGCATCCGGTACAGCGCGAAGCCCACGAGCACAGGAACGCCTATGGAAGCGCCTGCGGAGATGCCCGCAGAGATGCCTGCGCAGGTCCCCACGGAAGCCGCGCAGGCCGCTTCGGCACATGTCCCGGAGCCGCCTCCCCCGGTCGAGCAGCCGGCGCCTGCGGCGGACGCCCCGGCCCACCCCTACGACCGGCTCGCTCAGGCCGGCATCGACGTGGCGCTGGGCCTGGACTATTGCGCCGGCGACGAGGATTTCTATCAGGAGATGCTGCGGCTCTATAGCTCCCAGGGCGCGGAGAAACGAGCGGAGATCGTTTCCCTGTACGAGAGCGCCGATTGGAAGGACTATGCCATCAAGGTCCACGCGCTGAAAAGCACATCGCTGACGATTGGAGCGCAAGCGCTTTCCGCACAGGCCAAAGAGCTGGAGATGGCAGGAAAACGGGGCGATGTGGACTTCATCCAAACGCATCACCACGCACTGCTGTGCGCCCACGAAGAACTGTGTACTTATATCACCAGGCTATAGCGTTTCCCTGCGCCCTTCCTGGAAATGTCATGATCTGAGGAGTGTGAGACTGCGTGATCAAGAAGTGGTTCGAGATCATCACCGATCACAGGATCAGCCTGCACGAGCGCATGTTCCGCATCGTAACATGCATCTGCGTGATCGCACTGATATTCACCATGCCTATGGGCAGGAACATTTGGAACATCATCATCATGGTGGTATACCTTATCGCCATAGCGCTGATCGCGAGACTCAGCATCCAGAAAAAACGGATCCGAACCGGAGCCACCGTCATCGCGATCCTGCTGCTCACACTGTTCCCCGTCTGCTTCTTCACAGCGGGCGGGTTTTACAGCGGTGTGCCGGAGTGGTTCGTTTTCTGCTTCATCTATGTCTGTATCACCCTGCAGGGGCGGCGTATGGTCACATTCTTCGTGCTCTGTACGTTGGAAACGCTCGGCTGCTATGGCGCAGCCTTCTATTTCCCGGAGCTCGCCGCGCAGGACACCAAACAGTACGCCTTTTTCGACTCCGCGTTTTCCGTGATCATGGTCGGCCTGCTGACCTGCGTGCTGCTCATGTTCCTCAACAAGATGTACGAGGAGGAGAACGCGCTCACACAGCAGCAGAAGAAGGAGATCGAGGAGCTGAACCGCGCCGAGAACCACTTCTTTTCCAGCATGAGCCATGAGATCCGCACCCCCATCAACACGATCATCGGCCTGAACGAGATCATCCTGCGGGAGGACATCTCGGCAGAGGTGGCTGAGAACGCGAGGAACATCCAAGGGGCCAGCAAGCTGCTGCTCTCGCTGATCAACGACATCCTGGACATATCCAAGATCAAGTCCGGGAAGATGGAGATCGTCAACGTCTCTTACGGGACGGGCACCCTCTTTTCGGAGATTGTCAACATGATCTGGATCAAGGCGAAGGAAAAGGGCCTGGAATTCAAGCTGCAGGTGGACCCGTCCATCCCGAGCATGCTCTGCGGGGACGAGGTGCGCATCAAGCAGATCCTGATCAACCTGCTGAACAATGCGGTGAAGTATACCAGCGAAGGCTCCGTCACCCTCTCCATCCGGTGTGAGCGCCAAGCGGTCAACCGGGTGCGGGTCTGGTACTCTGTGGAGGATACCGGACAAGGCGTAAAAAAGGAGAGCATCCCTTATATCTTCAACGCGTTCCGGCGGGTAGACGAGGAGAAGAACCGCTACATCGAGGGGACCGGGCTGGGATTGAGCATCGTGCACCAGCTCGTGGAGCTGATGGGCGGCGAGATCAGCGTGAACAGCGTCTATACCAAGGGATCGAAGTTCATCGTCAGGCTGGACCAGGACATCGTCGATGAACAGGAGCTGGGGACGTTCACCCTGGCCTCCCGCACGAAGGTGCATGAGAACGAGTCGTACCAGCAGAGCTTCGAGGCGCCGGACGCGCATATCCTCGTGGTGGACGACAACGAAATGAACCTGATGGTAGTCAAGAAGCTGCTCACGGCGACGAAGATCCAGATCGACACGGCGTCCAGCGGAGCCGAATGCCTGCGGCTGACACAGGACCACCATTACGACTGCATCCTCATGGACCACTTGATGCCGGGGATGGACGGGATCGAATGTCTCCACGCCTTGCGCGTGCAGCCGACAGGGCTGTGCCAAGACGTGCCCGTCGTCGCTCTCACCGCCAACGCGGGCAGCGACAACCAGCTCCTCTACCGGAAGGAAGGCTTCAGCGGATACCTCGCAAAGCCGGTCAGCGGCGCGTTGCTGGAGGCGGCCGTGCTGAGCATCCTTCCAAAAGGGCTGGTGCATCTGAACGAGCTCGCCCAGCAGGTGGACGTGGAGAAGGATATCCTGATCTTCGAGCAGGCGCACAGACGCTCTCTCCTGGTGACGACGGACAGCGTGTGCGACCTGCCGGAGCACCTCCTGAACGAGTTCGGCATCTCTGTGTGCCCCTATTATGTCTGTACGGATGAGGGCCGTTTCCTGGATGAAGTGGAGCTGAGCGCAGACGAGCTGTTGATCCATATCTCCAAGGGGCGGAAGGGGTATTCCCAGCCCCCCGATGTGGAGGACTATGAGCGGTTCTTTGCTGAGAAGCTGACGGAGGCGCAGAACGTGATCCATATCACGATGGCCAGGCACGTCAGCGACGGATATCAAAACGCCCTTGAGGCCGCGAGATCCTTCGAAAACGTCACGGTGATCGATTCGGGGCATCTCTCCAGCAGTATGGGCCTGACCGTGCTGTGCGCAGCCTATATGGCGGAGCATCACGCCACGAAGGAGGCCATCGTGGAGATGGTGGACCGGATGAGGCGTTTCATCTCCTCCGCCTTCATCATAGACAGCACCCATATGATGTGTCGATCCGGACGGATATCCAAAAAGATACAGGTCCTTTGCGACGCGCTGTTGCTGCACCCGGTGCTCGTGCTGAAAAAGAGCAAGATGGTGGTCAGCCATATGGAGGTGGGGAATTTTGCACACGCGGCAAAAAGATACATCAAGAAAGTGCTGCAGGAGACCAGGAACATCGACCGGCGCATCCTGTTCATCACATATTCCGGGATGGACGAGAAAAAGCTCCAGCGCATCCAGGCCCTGGTGCAGCAGCATTGCCCATTCGAGCGGATCTACCTGCAAAAAGCATCTTCCGCCATCGCCAGCAACTGCGGCCCAGGCTCATTCGGCCTGCTGTTCATGAGGAGAGACGACGCCGCGCTCCCCTTCTTCCAGACGCCGGATGAGGGCGGGACAGCGTAGGACGGCCTTGGCCCGTTCCTGCGCACCGTCCAAGCTGGCCCCGGCATCCAAAGCTCCAGCCCTATAAGGAGGGGACCGCCGTGCCCACACTGGTCAACTATCTGACCGCATACTTAAGTTCCACGATGGCCCACGCCATCCTGGTGGCCTACCTGTTCATCATCCTGGATGAGCACAGCTTACGGCGCCTGAAGAAGCTGCCCGCCCTGCTCGCCTCCCCGCTGGTCGCCTGCACGCTCAACATATCGCTGTATCACGCCCTTCCCGGCGGGATCCTCATCCGCTTCTGCCTCGGCTCCCTCAGCGCCATGCTGGGCTGCGTGCTGTGGACCCGGTGGGTCTGGAGGATCGGATCCTGGCGGGCCCTTTCCGCCGTGTCCATAGCAGGTCTGTTCCAGGTGGCCATCTCCGCCCTGACCCAGTTTTTGTTCCGCAACATATTCAACGATAACGAGGGCCTCCAATTCGTCGTAGTGACGTCCATCGTTTGCGCCATGGTGCTGCTCTCCGCCGCCCTGCTGCACCGCCTGGGCTTCGGCCGCAGGTTCCGCTTTCTGCTGGAGGAGGACCCCAGCCCCCGCAAGACAGCCCTGTTTTCTTTCACCTTGGCGTGTGTCATGGAGGCGTTCTACCTGCTCCATCGGGTGATCCCGACGGAGTATTTTGCCCTGTACTACCTTCTGGTCCTGGTAATGACGGGTCTTGCGGCGGGGCTGCTGCTCTACCTGGCCCAGTGGTTCAACGCCGCCCGGAAAATGGAGGTCCAACAGGACATCATCACCCAGCAGCAGCTCTATGAGCGAGATCTGGAGGCCATCCGCCGGGAGGTGCGCGCCTTCCGCCACGACTATAAGAACCTGCTGGCGGGCCTGTCGGAGCAGGCGGGGGCAGGGGAGCTGGACGCGCTGCTGGCCTCCCTGTCCCAGCTCGACGCGGGCTTCGACCGGCGCATCGGGGAGAAGATCCAGGCGTCCACCCAGATCGGCAACCTGCGCATCCCCCAAGTGAGGAGCCTGTTGCTGTCCAAGCTGGCGGGCATGGTGGAGCAGGGCATCGACTGCCGCCTGGAGGTGCTCTACCCCGTGGAGTCGGTGAAGATGGACGTCTGGGATCTCGTGCGCTGCCTGGGCATCCTGCTGGACAACGCCGCTCAGGCCGCTCTGGAAACGGGAACGCCCTGGGTGGAGATCGTCCTGCTGTCCCGGGGGGATCTGCTGTCCCTGCGGGTGTCCAACCCCTACGCCGGGGACATCGACCCGGACGGCATCTGGACAGAGGGCTTCTCCACCAAGGGAGAGGGCCGGGGACTGGGACTTTCCAGCTACCGGCAGATCCTGGCGCGCTGCCCCAACACCTTGTCCTCCACGAACTGGGCGCAGGGCGTGTTCGTCCAGGAGCTCACCATAGGAGGCCGGCCATGATCCAGATCTATCTCTGCGACGACGAGGACGGCGTCCGCCACCAGATCAAGACCGCCCTGGAGTGGAAGATCTTCATGGAGGGCTACGATATGCAGGTGGTGTGCTCCGCCGCCAGCGCCAGGGAGCTGCTGGACGCCATGCAGGACAACCGACGCAGCATCTATTTCCTGGACGTGGACCTGAAGGACGGGGAGTGGGACGGCTTCCGCCTGGGCCATGAGCTGCGGCGGCGGGATCCCCACGGCACCCTGGCCTACATCACCAGCTACGGCGACTTGGCGTGGCGCACCTTCCGATACCATTTGGAAGCCTTCGACTACATCGTGAAGGAGCCTGAGCAGATCGGCCCATCCGCGGCCCGGTGCCTGGAGGCGATCCACGAGCGTCTGATGGACGAACGCCGAGACCCGGTGGAGGTGTTCCCCCTGCGGATAGGGGACGAGATCCGCCACATCCCCCTGGACGACATCCTGTTTTTCGAGACCGCCCCACAGTCCCACCACATCGTCCTCCACACCGCGAGCGGCCGGATGGATCTCGTGGGCACCCTGGGCGAACTGGAGGCCAAGCTGGGCGGGCGGTTCATCCGGATCCACCGGGCCTATCTGGCGGCATGGGACAAGATCCAGACGGTGGACTGGAAGGGGAACCGGGTCCGGGTGGGAGGCCGGGAGTGCCTGCTGTCCCGGGCCGGGAAGGCCGCGCTGCGCAAAAGACTGGACGGAGAGCCGTGAGGCCCTTCGTCCAGTCTTTTGTCGTTCAGGCACGATCTGTGCCGTTCAGGAGATCCTGCCCACAGCAGGCCCGCGCTATGATATGCTTCCTTTCGCGGACAGGCGGGCTGAGAAAGGGGGGAATGTCATGGAAAAGGATCGCTTCGTGGAAGTCTACTCTCAGGGGATCACCAACGTGGAAAAGATCATCGTGGACACCGAGACCGGCGTGAACTACGTGCTGGCCTCGTCCGCGCTGACGGTGGGCTGCGGCATGAGTGTCCTGGTAGGCCCGGACGGCAAGCCCATCGTCACCTCTACGAACTGACAGGATCGGAAGCACAGCACGACCTCGACATGATCCTGCCTGTCCGCACCCAAAACGAACATTCATCGCTTTGACAGGAGGTACTACATCATGGCACATGAAAACACAATCAAAGGATTTGCCCAGGAGGCCGGATACCAGCCGCTGGATGGCCTCTGCATCCTCGTCCGGCCCGCCCCGGACAACCTCAGCGACAAGATCGTCTCGTTTTTCAGATCCTTCATAGAGTGCGATCTGTGCGTGCTCCAGATGTGTGAGAACGAGCTGATCCTCCTCCCCTTCGACCCCTTGTGGGCCAGTCTGCGCAAGGACACGTCCCTTGTGCTCCCCTATGCGGACATCCGGTCGGTGGAGCTGGAGGAGGATCTGCTCAACACCGTCATCACCATCCACACCGGGGAGGACGATATCCGGCTGTCCACGCAGCAGAAGGAGCTGAGCGATTTTCGCACGTCCGGCCTCCACGCCACCCAATACGCCGGGGGGTATAAGAACTGGCACAAGGAGAACATGGACGCCACGATCAAGGCGCTGAAGAAATTGGGGGCCCAGCCGGCGTGATCCGGCCACCCCCACCGGCCGGGACGCGGCCTGTCCACGCATACGGCGCGCCTCGCCTGCGAGCTCACTCAGCAGCTCCGGCGGGGGGCGCCGTATGAGCGTCCTCCTGCCGCACTCGGATCAGCAGGAGCTCCCCCTCCCCTACGCGCACCCTGGCCCGCCGCCCGGGCAGCGCCTCGTTGCTGACGCCGTACTGGTAGGTACACCGGATCTCCGCGTCCCGCAGAGGATACCTCGCGTCCTCCACGGTGACGCCTCTGGCCGTCCCCGAGACGTTCAGCAGGGAGAAGAAGGGGAAGGAGCCATCGACATGGACCGGCTCCGCTCCCACCACCTCCATCTCCGACCAGTCGTCCACCAGCAGCGCACTTTTCCCCTGCCGGTGGAGCATCAGCAGGATGGACACGTTCGCCAGAGTGTGGTCCAGCCGTCCCCCCGCCGCCCCCACGAGCAGGAAGTCGTCGAAGCCCCGCCGCAGGGCCTCCTTCACCGCGAACACGGTGTCGGTGTCGTCCTTTTCGCAGGGCAGCACGATGGTCTCCACGTCCAGCTTGGGATCCTCGTGGGAGTCGAAGTCCCCCACGATCAAGTGAGGGGCGATGCCCAGCCCCTCCCGGTGGGCCAGGCCGCAGTCGCAGAACACATTGAAGTCGCCCGCCCTCAGATACCGGCGGACGGCTCCGTAGTCTCCGATCCCGGCCCCGCCCACGATGACGCATCTGCGGTGCATCCCGGCCCGTCTCACAGGATGTCGATGTGCTCGCCGCTCAGCGCCTTGTTCATGCTGCGCACGGCGCAGAACTTTCCGCACATGGAGCAGCTGTCCTCGTGCTCCGGGCTGCGGCCGGCCCGGATGGCCTTGGCGGTCTCCGGGTCGATGGAGCACGCCCACTGCCCGTCCCAGTCGAAGGTCCGCCGGGCCTCCGCCATGGCGTCGTCCAGGTCCCGGGCGTGGGGCACCTTCTTGGCGATGTCCGCCGCGTGGGCCGCGATCCTGGCCGCGACGATCCCCTGCTTCACATCGTCCACGTCGGGCAGGGCCAGGTGCTCGGCGGGAGTGACATAGCACAGGAAGGCCGCTCCGGCGGACGCCGCCACCGCCCCGCCGATGGCGGCGGTGATGTGGTCATACCCAGGCGCGATGTCCGTGACGATGGGGCCCAGGACATAGAAGGGCGCCCCCATGCAGATCGTCTGCTGGAGCTTCATGTTGGCCTCGATCTGGTCCAGGGGCATGTGGCCGGGGCCCTCCACCATGACCTGCACGTCCTTCGCCCAGGCCCGTCCAGTCAGCTCGCCCAAGCGCACCAGCTCCTCGATCTGGCACACGTCGCCGGCGTCGGCCAGGCAGCCGGGGCGGCAGGCGTCGCCCAGGGAGATGGTCACGTCGTACTCCCGGCAGATGTCCAGGATCTCGTCGAAGCGCTCATAGAACGGGTTCTCCTCCCCGGTCATGCACATCCAGGCGAACACCAGGGAACCGCCCCGGGACACGATGTTCATCTTCCGCTTGTGGGTCCTGATCTGGTCGATGGTCTTGCGGGTGATGCCGCAGTGGAGGGTGACGAAATCCACCCCGTCCCGGGCGTGGAGGCGCACCACGTCGATGAGGTCTTTGGCGGTGAGCTCGGCCAGGTCCCGCTGGTAATGGATCACGCTGTCATAGACCGGCACCGTGCCGATCATGGCGGGGCACTCCCGGATCAGCTTTTGGCGGAAGGGCCGGGTGTCGCCGTGGGAGGACAGGTCCATGATGGCCTCCGCCCCCATGTCCACCGCCGTCATGACCTTGCGCATCTCCGCATCGTAGTCCTTGCAGTCCCGGGACACCCCCAGGTTCACGTTGATCTTGGTGCGCAGCATGGAGCCCACCCCATTGGGCTCCAGACAGGTGTGCAGCCGGTTGGCGCAGATGGCCACCTGTCCTTTGGCCACCAGCTCCCGGATCTCCTGCGCCGTGCGATGTTCTTTTTTTGCCACCGCCTCCATCTCAGGGGTGACGATGCCCTGCCGGGCGGCGTCCATCTGTGTGGCGTAAGCTCTCATATAGGGACAGCTCCTTTTCGTGTAAGTGTTCAAGCCTCCTGGGTAAAGTAGCCTTGCATGGCGAAAGCGTGGTCCATCGGACCGGCGCCCTTCCCCAGATCCAGCCCCGCAGCCAGCGCCCCGGAGAGATACTCCTTGGCCCGCCGCACCGACGCCTCCAGGGAGAAGCCCTTCGCCAAGTTGGCCGCGATGGCGCTGGACAGGGTACACCCGGTGCCGTGGGTGTTGGCGGTCCGGATGCGCTGTGCGTGGAACCAGGTCGCCGTCCCGTCCACCCACAGCAGGTCGTCCGCATCGCACAGGGCGTGGCCTCCCTTCAGGAGCACCGGGCAGGAGCAGGCTTCGCCGATCCTCCGCGCCGCCTCCTCCATGTCCGCCCGGCTACGGATGGACATGCCGGACAGTACCTCCCCCTCCGGGACGTTCGGGGTGGCCAGGGCGGCCAGAGGCAGCAGCTCCCGGACCAGGACGTCCACCGCGTCCGTGCGCATCAACGCCGATCCGCTGGTGGCCACCATCACCGGGTCCACCACGACGTTCCGCGCGCCGTACCGCCGCAGCCGCCCCGCGATGACCTCCACCAGCGTGGCGCAGGCCACCATGCCGATCTTCACCGCGTCGGGGAAGATGTCCTCGAACACCGCGTCGATCTGGCTCTCCAGGAACCCGGGATCCACCTCCAGGATCCCCCGCACGCCGGTGGTGTTCTGGGCGGTGAGGGCGGTGACGGCGCTCATGCCGTACACCCCGTTCATGGCCATGGTCTTCAGATCCGCCTGGATGCCGGCCCCCCCGCTGGGGTCGCTCCCGGCGATGGACAACGCTGTTTTCATCAAGATCGCTCCTTTCGGCCCTCAGCCCGCCCCGGCCACCATCCTGCGGGACAGCTCCTTCAGCTCCCGGCACTCCCGCTCGATGTCCTTCGCGGCGAAGATGGCGGACACCAAGGCCACGCCGTCCGCCCCCGAGCCGGTCAGTTCCAGGATGTTCTCCCGATGGATGCCGCCGATGGCCACCACGGGTATGTCCACTGCGGCGCAGATGTCCTGCAGATCTCTGCGGGGCAGCTCTTTGGCGTCATGCTTGGTGGCGGTGGCGAACACCGCCCCCACCCCCAGGTAATCCGCCCCGGCGTCCCGGGCCTTGACCGCCTGCTCCACCGTCCGGGCGGACACCCCGATCAGCATCCCCTCCCCCACGGCGGCCCGGACGCGTCCGGCATCCATATCGCTCTGGCCCACATGGACGCCGTCCGCGCCGCAGGCCAGGGCGATCTCCACGCTGTCGTTGATGAGGAACGGCACCCCATAGGCCCGGCACAGCGCTCCGATCTCCATGGCCTCCGCCAAGAACGCCTCCTCCGCCAGTCCCTTCTCCCGGAGCTGGACGCAGGTGACGCCCCCGTCCAGGGCCTGCTCCACCTGTTCATACAGCGTCTGCTCCCCCGTCCAGGCCCGGTCGGTGACGGCATAGAGCAGCATGGTCTCCCGCCTGCATCTCATGTTCTCCCCCCTCATCAAAGGATCTTATAGTCGGCCCGCCGGTCCAGCGTCTCGCCGTCCAAGCGGTACACCGCGTCGATGATATGGCTCCGATAGGCGGCGTTGCCGTCCAGCTCCCCCATGCGCTCATGGGCCAGCTCGCCGCACACCCCCATGGCGCACACGGCGGAGGCGGCCGCCTCCAGGACGTGGCCGGGCGCGGCGGCGGCGAAAACCGCCGTCAGAGCGGAAAGCTGACAGCCGGTCCCTGTGACGCGGCTCATCATCGGGTGGCCGTTATAGATGCAGTACGCCTTTTCCCCGTCGGCCACGATATCGACGGCCCCGGTGACGGCGACGGCCGCCCCGGTCCTCCGGGCGAAGTCCTGGACGAAGTGGACCGCCTCGTCCAATGTGTCCGGCCTCACCGCGTCGTCTGCGTCGGCGTCCACTCCCTGGGTGGAGCCGCCTCCCAGGGCCAGGGCCCGGATCTCGGAGATGTTCCCCCGGATGACGGAAAAACGCACCTGCTCCAGCAGCTCCAGGGCGGTGCCGGTCCTCAGCGCGGACGCCCCCGCCCCCACCGGGTCCAGCACCACCGGGTGGCCCAGGGCGTTGGACCTCCTCCCCGCGGCCAGCATGGCGGGCACGGTGCGGGCATCCAGCGTGCCGATGTTCAGCACCAGTCCGCCGCACAAAGCCGCGATCTCCTCCACCTCTCCGGCGTCGTCCGCCATGATCGGCGAGCCGCCGCAGGCCAGCAGGATGTTGGCGCAATCGTTGGCCGTGACATAGTTCGTGATGCAATGGATGCGGGGACGGCGCTCCCGCACCCTGTCGAGCCATCTTCCCAGCATGGTCAGTCCTCCCCCGTCAGGCGCTCCAACACGCCGGTCTTTTTCAGCGCTCCCAGCAGCAGTCCGGACAGCGCCGCGCCCGCCGCTGTGGAGAGGAAGAATGGGATCACATAGGCCCAAAAGGCGATCTCTCCCGTGCTCTGCCCCATCACCAGGATCGCCACCGGATAGGCGCACAGCCCGCCCAGCACCGCGGTGCCCAGCACCTCTGCGGCCAGGGTCAGCGCGATCCCCTTCGTCCTCCGGTATGCCAGTGCGCACAGCAGTGCCCCGCACATGCTGCCGGGGAACGCCAAAGGACTGCCCAGCCCCAGCAGGTTGCGCAGGAGGCTGGCCGTGAAGGCCGCGCCCACACCATAGCCGGGGCCCAGGAGCACTGCGCACAGGATGTTCACCATATGCTGCACCGGGGCGCACTTGCTCCCGGCGATCGGGAAGCTCAGCAGGCTCCCCGCGACCGCCGTCCCGCACAGGACGGCGGCGAGGCAAAGTTTTTTCGTTCGATCGAGTCTCATGATCATGATCTCCTTCGGATGTCGTGAGAACGGCTTGGACAGCGTCGCTCCCCCAGGATCGCGGCCCTTGGCCGCGGCAGGATCGTCGGTCGGAGCTCACTGGCTCCCTCTCACGCCGGAACACGGCTTCCCATCGCTGTCATATCCAAGGCATGAGGCGCTCCCCTCCTGCCCGCCCGGATCCCACCGGGATCGCCGCTCTCACCTCCTTCCAAACGAGACCGAGACAACGAACAGAGGCCACCCGATCGGGTGGCCTCTGCAAAAAATACGCATCTGTCCTGGTCTCCCTACGTTGGCATTACCCAAATCAGGTCATCGGTCGAAGGTCGCACCTTCCTCTCAGCCTGTACTACAAGCTCCCGTCTGTTCAGTTGTCGCTGACATCATACACCCGCGGATCGTTTTTTGCAAGCCTTTTCCGCGATCTTTCCCAGGAAAGCCGCCGGGACGGGCCTCGCCCTGCGCTCAGCCCCTGATCTCCCAAACGAACGCGGCTGTGTCGTGCAGGTCGATGTCGTCCGGCTCGATCTCCGGCACGCTGCGCTTTCCCGCCGCCATCATGGGCATGGCGGCGTCCGCCACCTCATAGCGGGTCTTGGACACGATACGCAGTTCGTCCCAATCGTAGTCGATGCTGAGCAGCTCCCCCAGCCCCACCCCGGAAGCGGCGCAGAGCACCTGCGCCTTCTCTCGGGCATTGGCCGCCGCGCTGGCCAGCAGCTCCTCGTCCACCTTGGCCGGGTCCTTCACGGTGAAGGCGATGCCCAGCTCCGGTTCGGCGCCGCTGGCAGCGACCGCGGTCAAGACCGCCGCCAGCCGTTCGTTGTCGAGGTCGAAGGCCAGCTTGAGCCGGTAAGAACAGGCGTACCCGGCGAACACGCTCTGATAGTTCCCGTCGCCGTCCCTCACGCTCTCATACCGGGTATCCACGTTGAAGCTGAGGGTCTTGAGCGCGCCCTTCTCGAAGCCCGCCGCCATCGCCGCCGCCTCCAGCTTGGATATCCGCTTGGCGGCCCCCTCCATCGCCGCCTCGTAGTCCATGTCCTTCTCTGTGATGGACAGCGTCAGGATGATGTGGTCCGGCTTTACGGACACGCTGCCCACGCCCTTCACGGTGATCGTCTTTGTCATTCCCAGGTCCTCCTGTCATTCATCATGATCTCGCAGTTTTCGAAAGATCGCCTCGTCCGCCGCCTCCTCACATCAGCTCGTCCAGCCGGTCCTCCGCCTCGCTGAGCAGGTCCTCCAGGCTCTCGTGAGCGTCCGCCCATGCCTCGAACGCCTCCCCGGCCATGTCCTCCGGCTCATCGTCGTCCATGTCCCGCAAACGCGCCTCCAGCTCGTCCCGGTAGCCCTCCAGCTCCGCCGGCGTCAGGCTGTCCAGCTCCTCGCCCAGCGCGGCATACCATTCCCCGTCGCGCCGGGTGAAGCGCACCGTCGATCCGAGGTCCAGGGCCTGCTCCATCAGTTTCTTGAAAAAGTCGATCATCACATTGCCTCCCAGCGCGCTTTGTGGTATCGTAATGAGTATACCACAGATCGGCCGTCACGGGAAGCCGTCCGGCGGCGATATTTCAGGAGATGACATCATGGTACGAGAGATCGTGCGGGACCAGGCGTTCCTCGCCCAAAAGGCGGAGCCTGCCGGACCGGAGGACCTGCCTCTGGCCCAGGATCTGCTGGACACCCTGGCCGCCCACCGGGACGGCTGCGTGGGCATGGCGGCCAACATGATCGGCGTGAACAAGCGGGCCATCGTCTTTGACCACGAGGGCAAGTACATGGTCATGTTCGATCCGGAGATCGTGAAAAAGTCCGGACCGTATCAGGCCCAGGAGGGCTGTCTGTCCCTGCCCGGCGTCCGCCCGGCCAAGCGTTGGCGGTCCATCAAGGTGCAGTACCGGAACGAGAGGTTCCAGCTCCGATACAAGACCTTCACCGGCTGGACGGCCCAGATCGTCCAGCACGAGATCGACCACTGCGATGGCATCCTCATTTGACGGGCCCATAGAGCTGGGCCTGACCATCCCCCTCCAGCGTCACCTGGGGATGAGGTCCCCGCCCTATGGACAGGAGCCGGACCGCCGCATGTGCTGGGACCTCCACGTCATCCCCCTGCGGGGGCGTCCCTCCCTGCTGGCGGTCCACTGCCACAGCCGGTACGCTTTCGTCCTGTACGGCCTGAGCCCCTTCGATCGGGAGCACTTGCCGGACGCCTTCCGGGACGGCCTGGCCCGCAGCCTGTCCGCCGCCGGATCTTCGCCGGACGCGGCGGGACGCCTGTGCGGCTCAGGTGGCTCACGGTACACTAGGACCCACGGGCGGCGAGAGGTGGCTTTCCTCAACCGGGCCTGGGACGATGTGATGGCCGCCGAGCTGCTCCTGGACGAGACCACCCGGAGCCAGCCCCTGCTGGACCAGTTCGTCAACGGCAAGCCCAGCCGATGCGCGTATCACGACGGGCTGGGCCCGGCGTCGGAACGGCTGGCCCAGATCTTGAAGGAGGCTTGATCCATGCGTATCATCATTTCCCCTGCCAAGAAGATGGTGGTGGACACGGACAGCTTCCCCGCAGAGGGCCTGCCCGCCTTTTTGGAGCGCACAGAGCGGCTGAAGGCCGGTCTGCAGAGGATGTCCCCCCAGGAGTTGCAGACACTCTGGAAGTGCAATGACGCCATCGCCAAACAGAACATAGAGCGGCTGGCTGACATGGACCTGCGCCGCCGCCTCACCCCCGCCGTCCTGGCCTATGAGGGCATCCAGTACCGATACATGGCCCCAAGGGTGATGGAGAGCGTCCAACTGGACTATCTGCGGGAGCATCTGCGCATCTTGTCCGGCTTCTACGGCCTGCTGAGGCCCTTCGACGGCGTGGTCCCCTACCGGCTGGAGATGCAGGCCCGGCTGGCGGCGGACGGATGTAAGGATCTGTACGGATTTTGGAGCGGCAGCCTGGCAAAAAAGCTGGCCGATGAGACGGATCTCGTGCTGGACCTGGCCTCCAAGGAGTATGGCCGGGCGGTGGCGCCCCATCTGCCAAAGGACGTCCGCCTCGTCACCTGCACCTTTGGAGAGTGGAAAAACGGCAAGGTCGTCGAAAAGGGCACTATGTGCAAGATGGCCCGGGGGCAGATGGTCCGCTGGCTGGCGGAAAACGGCGTCACGGACCGGGCGGACGTCCGGGGCTTCGACCAGCTCGGGTATCGGTTCCGGGAAGAGCTGTCGTCGGAGGATCATGACGTGTTCTTGCGGTCCGCTCCATAGCGGGCGGGGCCCCGCAGGCCGCGGGAGCCCCGTTCCAGCTCATCCCTCCCCTTTTAGGTAGGCCAACACCTCCGCCGCGTTGGTGTCCGGCTTCACCTTGGGCATCACCTTTTCGATCGTGCCGTTCCCGTCGATGACGAAGGTGGAGCGCACCACGCCCATGCTCACCTTGCCGTACAGCTTTTTCTCCTGCCACACACCGTAGTCCTGGATGGCGGTCAGCTCCGGGTCGGAGAGCAGGATGAAGGGCAGACCGTTCTTCTCTGCGAACTTCTTGTGGGAGGCCGCGGAGTCCTTGCTGATCCCGATGACCACCGCGCCGAGCCGCTCGAACTCCTCATAGGCCCCGGCGAAGGCGCAGGCTTGACGGGTGCAGCCGGGGGTGTTGTCCCGGGGGTAGAAATACAGCACCACCCTCTTCCCCGCGAAGTCCGACAGGGAGACCGGCTCGCCGTTCCGATCGGGCAGCGTGAAGCCCGGTGCTTTGGTCCCGACTTCCAACATATCGTGTTCCTCCTTTTCGATCGTCAGTTTTTCAGAGCAGGGCCCATTCCAGGCCCTCCCGCACCAGACGGCGGCCCACATCGGCGCCCTCCGGCAGCAGGAACATGGCCACCTGGTTCTCCACGCCAGCGTCGCTGATCATGCGGGCATAGTCGCCATCGATGGCGGTGATGGTGTAATAGACTGGCTCCATGGCAGTCACTCCTTTCTGCGACAAAGTATATCACGCCGGAGGCGGGAAAGCAATTTTCATCCACAAAGTCCACACATCGTTCGCCGGAGCGGCGACGGCATGTCCCCAGCCCTCCAGCGCAGGCCCTCTATCATGCCCAGCCGCCGCAGGAGGGACGCCCGGTCAACGGCGATCCGCCTAAGGAAGCAGCGCTATGCATCATAAACGGACCGATGGCCCCGTCCGCCCCCAGACGATAGGGATCGGGACGTCGAGAGAGCCGAGCGCACAGCTTCCGGTCGGATCGGAGGAAACGGTCCTGGCCCGGCAGATCGTCCGACGGCAGGATGCTCAGTCCACAAAAGGGAGTCGATGAAATGGATCGTTACATTTTCGCTCAGAAAAAAGCCCTTCTCTTCATGAGCCTTACTGCTGTGCTGTTCAATGTGGTTTCCCTGATCTCTACGCTGCTTCGCCAGGACCTGATCGATCGTGTGACCGCCCAAGACATCGACTCTGTGGGCCTTTGCGCCCTATGGCTGGTGGGATACGGCGTCCTGGAGGCCGCCATGTTCGTGGTCTACAATGTGTCCATGCACGTGTTCGTCAGCAAACTAGTCAACGGCATCCGGGTCCAGGTTTTTTCCGGCATCATAAACAGATCCTATCAAGATTTTGTCTCCCAAACCACTTCCGATTACATATCCGCCCTGACGAACGACCTGGAGCTGCTGCTTTCCACCTATATCACCCCGCTGTGCCTGTCGTTCTTCGTGATCGTCGGCATGATCCGCAGCCTCATCCTCATGCTGTATTACCAACCCCTGATCGCGATCTGCGCCACGATCTTTGCTGTCTTGATCGCTGCGATCCCGTTCCTCATGGGCAGATCGGTGGGCAAATGTCAGCACCGCCGCTCCAAAGCGCTGTCTGCCCTGAATACCCAGATGGCGGAAGCCTTTTCCGGCCATGGCGTCATCCGTTCCTTCGGCATCCAGGGGCAGATCGACCAGAAATTCGATCAGTGTGTCGGCGAATTGAAGCGGAGCGAATATCGCTACTACGTCACCGCCTCCTTCGCCGAAGGTATGGGACAGTTCTTCAGCCTGTTGGGGCAAGCCTGCATCCTGGTGATGGCCTGCTATATGGTGCTGTTCGGGAAGCTATCGATCGGCGCATTGACGGTGTTCGTCGGCCTCAACGGCAGCTTCTGCGCAAATTTCAGTTCGATCCTGCAATTCCTTCCCATGCTGAAGGGATCGAGACCGCTGATCGACCGAATCGATGGGCTGGCGGGGACATCCCCGCGCGGCAGCCAGGCCGACGCCGCCATCCAGCCACTGCGGGACGCCATCACGATCGAAGATCTCAGCTTCCAATACGGCGAGAAGCCCATCCTGCAAGACCTGTCCATACGCTTCCAGAAGGGCGGCAAGTACGCGCTCACCGGCCCTTCCGGCTGCGGGAAGTCCACTCTGCTGAAGCTGCTGCTGGGCTGGCTGCCCGACTACAGCGGGACCATCCGCTTCGATTCCAAAGACGCCAAGGGATACACCCCGGAGCAGCTCCAGCAGCAGATGAGCTACATCGAACAGAACGTGTTCCTGTTCGACTCCACCATCCGGGACAACATCACCCTGGGCGGCACGTTCACCGACGAGCAGATGGACAAGGCGCTGCGGGAAAGCGCCCTCGCAGGCGACCTCGCCGCCATGCCGAACGGCCTGGATACCATCGTGGGCGAGGGCGGCAGCGAGCTCTCCGGCGGACAAAGGCAGAGGGTGGCCATCGCGCGCGCATTGATCCACGACCGATCCATCCTTTTGGTGGACGAGGGCACCAGCGCCCTGGACCAGAAGAATGCGGACATCGTGGAAAGGAGCCTGCTGGCCAACCCAGATCTGACCCTGATCCTGGTCAGCCACCACCTGTCTCCAGAGCGCAAAGCCCAGTTCGACGGCGTGTACTGTCTGGAGCCCGTACCGGCTCGAACCGGCGTATAGGTCCGCACAGGGAAAAGAGGAACGTGAGAGCGGACCTTGCGGCGGCACACAGGCCCCAGAGATATCAAAAGGACCGGCGCATCCGCGCCGGTCCATTTGAGCG
>CANRXB010000013.1 GCA_947643715.1 uncultured bacterium | reverse complement strand
GACCTTCCGCACCGTCCCGCTGGCCCGCGGTCCCCAGGGCTGGGCCGAGGCCCTGCTGGCCTGCCGCCCCCCCGCGCCCGCGCGCACCGAAGCCGCCGCCGCGGTACGCCGCGCCGGGTTCCATGTCCTCGACGCTGTCTCGATCGTCGAGGGCCATTATCGCAACACAGAAGGAGAGAGCGTATGTCGAACCATCTGAAACAAGTGAAACGCCAACTCTACCGAAACCTGGCCGGCGCATACCGGGGCTGGTGGCAATGGCACAAGGTGGTCAAAATCAAGGGCGTGACCGGGAGCACGGCAGTCGTCCTGCTGCCCTCCTGCGACCGGGAGATCAACCATTTGGCGCTGCTCTACCTGGACGAGATGCTCAAGAGCCGGAAATTCACCAACGCGGTCCTGCTCACCCACGATCCGGCAGTGCGAAAATGCGCGGAGCTGTTCTCGAAGAACGTGCTCCGGGTGATCGTGTTCAAACGGAAGAAAGCGGAGGACCTGATGCAGTTCTATTGTCTGTACGAGTTTGACAAACGCTTCATCGTGGCCTCGCTGGACGAGCCCAACGGACGCAACGGCTCCTCCCTGCTGGGCAAGCGGGGGACGACCCAGGAGGAGATCTTCGCGATCGGCGTCTATCGAATCTATCCGTTCCAGCGCCCGCAGGCGCCGGTCTATCGCGGAGACGACGCAGAGATCATGACATTTTTGGAGGGAAGGCCCCAATGAATCCAGAGTACATCATCGTGCAGGCGGGGGGAAAGGGGACGCGCCTGGGCCACCTGACGTGGAACCGGCCGAAAGCGCTGGTCCCCATCGGGAACCTGCCTATGCTGTTCCATCTGTTCCGAAAATACCCGGACAGCCGGTATATCATCATCGGCGACTATCATTTCGACGTTTTGGAGCGATACCTGTCCGCGTTCGCGCAGGTGCGATATGAGCTGGTCCGCGCCACGGGGCACACCGGGACCTGCGCCGGCCTGCGGGACGCGTTGGCCAAGCTGCCGCCGGGCACGCCGTTCCTGCTCATCTGGTCGGACCTGATCCTGCCGGACGAGACCACGCTGCCGGAATGGCCCGGCAACTATCTGGGCATAGCCAGGGGGCTCCCCTGCCGGTGGAAGTATGAGGATGGGCGATTCACGGAGCAGACCTCCGACACCTCGGGCGTGGCCGGTGTGTTCCTGCTCCATGACAAGGAGCTGCTGGACGATGTTCCGGAGGACGGGGAGTTCGTTCGGTGGCTCGCAGGACAGCAGATCCGCTTCGAGGTCTTTCCTCTGTGCCGCCTCAAGGAGTACGGCCTTTTGTCGGAATACCAAAAGCTGGAGAGCGCCCGCTGCCGTCCCTTCAACCGCACCTACATAGAGGACGGGCTGTTCGTCAAGGAACCCATAGACGCCCAAGGTGAGTCGCTGGCCCGTCGGGAGGCGGCGTGGTACCGCGAAATGAAGGGGAAAGGCTTTTCCAACATCCCCCGTATCGTCTGCTATGAGCCGCTGAAGATGGAGCTCATCCAAGGAAAAGCCGTCTATGAGTACACAGAGCTCTCCCAGGAGGAGAAGGAGGCGCTGCTCCGGCAGACCGTCTCCTGTCTGAAAGCGGTCCACAAACTCAAGCAGATCCCGGCGGACGAAGCCAGCTTCAACGAGGCGTACATCGGCAAGACCTTCCAGCGTCTGGCCAAGGTGCGCGAGCTGGTTCCTTTCGCCAAGGACGAGTTCGTGGACGTGAACGGGCGGCGCTGCCGGAACGTCTTTTCCTGCCGGGAGGAGCTCGAGCGGCGTTTGAGGCAGTATCTGCCAAAACAGTTCGAGCTCATCCACGGTGACTGCACCTTCTCCAACATCATGCTGCGGGAGGACAAGACCCCCGTGCTGATCGATCCCCGAGGCTATTTCGGCGCCACGGAGCTGTACGGCGATCCGGCCTATGACTGGGCCAAGCTGTATTACTCCATCGTGGGCGATTACGACCAGTTCAACCGCAAGCGGTTCTCTCTGGAGATCCACGAGGACCATGTGACGCTCCAAATCGGATCCAACGGCTGGCGGTCCCTGGAGCAAACGTTCTTCCGCCTGCTGGAAAACGAGGTATCTCCCGATCAGATCCACCTGCTCCACGCCATCATCTGGCTGTCGCTGACCACGTATGCCTGGGAGGACTACGATTCCATCTGCGGCGCGTTCTACAACGGACTTTATCATTTAGAGGAGGCTCTCCGATGAGGACATATTTCAAAGATATCCTGGACACGATCCGGCGGTCCGTGGAGTCCATGGACGAGGCCGCTTTCGAGCGGCTGCTGGACGATTGCATCGAGACGATGGGCAACGGCTGCAAGATCGTCGTCAGCGGACTGGGGAAGAACGTCCCCGTATGCGACAAATTCGTCGGCACGATGAACTCCCTGGGGCTGGACGCCTGCTTCATGAACACCAACAGCGCCGTCCACGGCGACCTTGGGGTGGTCAAGCCGGGGGACCTGGTCATCGTGCTCACCAAAAGCGGGGAGACCGTGGAATCGGTGTACCTGACCTCCCTCCTGAAAAAACGCGGTGTGGAACCGTGGCTACTGTCGTTCCAGAAGGACAGCACTCTGGCGCGGGAGCTGCCCAAGCACCTGATCCTGGACCTGGACCACGAAGGGGACGCATGGGACATCGTACCCAACAACTCCACCACGGTGGACCTCATCGTCCTGCAAGGGCTGGCGATCTCGCTGGCGGAACGCATGGGGGTCACGCTGGCCGCGTTCAAGGAGAACCATCCGGGCGGAGCAATCGGGAGCCGGCTGAACGATGTCTGAAACGTTGCACGTATCGGCGCTGGGCAAGACCTGGCTCTTGGATCTGGACGGGACCATCGTCAAGCACAACGGCTACAAGCTGGACGGGCACGACACCCTGCTGCCGGGCGCGAAGGAGTTCTTGGACGGGCTGCCCGGGCAGGACCTGGTGGTCTTCGTGACCTCCAGGCCGCAGGAGCTCGCCGCCCGGACGGAGGCTTTCCTAACCGCGCACGCCTTGCGCTATCACGCGATCGTCTACGGGGCCCCTTATGGGGAGCGAATCTTGGTCAACGACCGGAAGCCCTCCGGCCTGGCCACGGCGATCGCGGTGAACCCGGAGCGGGACCGGTTCATGGACGTGCGCTTCCAGATCGACCCGGCGCTGTGAGGGACGGTGGGGGGATGCTGCGCACGCTGAAACGGGCCGTCAAGCACATGCCGCTGCTGGCCATCCTGGGGGTGTTCTTCGGCCGGGTACTGCCGGGCCTGCGCGCATACCGGAGCATCCTGCGGCAGTGCCCGCCGGAGCAGGGGTGGCGCGTCTACTTCATGGATTATGCCGGCTCGGGAGACACTTACCTCTCCTGCGCGTACCTTCGGCACAGGGGACGGATCGGAGCGCGGGACGCCTTCGCCGCCGCGGGCGGGCTCTCGCTGAAGATCGCCCGGCTGTTCGGCTTCGGCCGGTACATGGAGATCCGGCCGAGATCGGCCCTGACCGTCCGGATGATGGAACGGTTCTATGGGAGACGGCTGGAACTCCTGCCGCTGCTGTATGAGTCCGACTTCCTGGAGTATTCCGGCGTGTTCCGGTATATGGGCGGGCATCGGGGGCTGGATTTCATGTCTCTGCTCAAGATAGGGCTGGAAGCGAACTGCGGCCTGGCCTATGAGGAGGGGCCGTGGGAGCAGCCGCAGTTCCCCTGCGATGGGACGGAGCTGGACGAGCTGTTCCGCCGCCACGCCCTGATCCCCGGCAGGACCGTCCTGCTGGCCCCCTACGCGGGGAAGCACAGCCTGTGGGGGATCTCTATAGACTTCTATCAGCAGCTCGCCCGGCAGCTCCAGGCCGAGGGGCTCACGGTGTGCACCAACACCTGCTCCTCCTCCCTGGAGCCGCCTGTGCCGGGGACCGTCCCGATCCTCGTGCCCCACCGGCTGGCCCGGAGGTTCTGCGAGCAGGCGGGTTGCTTCATCGGCCTGCGCAGCGGGTTGTGCGACATCGTTTCAGCCGCGCAGGGCTGTAAAAAGGTCGTCCTGTCTGGGGACATGACGATCCCGGCCCTATGCGCGTCCCACCAGGCGTTCTTTTCGCTGGAGAACATGGGGCTGTGCCGGGACGCGCTGGAGCTGGGCTATGACGCGGCCACCGGCCGGCCGGATATGGAGATATCCGGGATCGTCCGGTGGATCAAGGGAGAGAAGGTCTGAGATGAAAATATTCGTGGTCTCCTTCAACGACGGAGACAATCTGGCTATAGAGAACGTATTGTACGAGCTGGAAGCCCGGGGACATGAGCTCACCATCTACGCCCCGTTCCAGGACAGCAGTTCCCTCAGGATGTTCGCGGGATTGAAAGCGGCCATCAAGCCGTCGAAGGAACTGACCGAGAAGGAAGCGCACAAGTTCGACGTCGGTTTTTGCAGCGTCATGGCGATGGAGCGCGTCAAATTTTTCGATGTGTACTGTTTCGTCTACGCCCCATACATCAACGAATACTTCATGACGGACGGGGCGGATTTCCTGTTCACCTGCCGCCGTGGTCTGATGCCCCGGTGCAGCTTTCGGTGTGCCTCCATGACGGTGGGCGATCCCAAGCACGACGGCGTCCACACCGCTCCGGCGGACGATCCCAAACGCATCCTCTTCATCGACAGCGGGCACATGCCGTTCGGAACGAAGGGAAAGATCCAGATCGCGGACACCCTTTTGGAGATCTGCAAAGCGTTCCCGGACTACGAGCTGTGCATCAAGCCCCGATGGCTCCGGGACAGTGGGGCCCACTATTCCCACAAGAACACGGAGCATCTGTATACCATCATCGAGCAGCGGTGCGGCGGCGAGATCCCGGATAACCTCTTGATGCTCAACGAACACCGGCCTATGCAGGAGCTGATCGACAGCAGCATCTCGGTCATCACGCTCTATTCCACTGTCGCGGCGCATGTGATTGCCCAAGGAAAGGGGATCCTCGTCCTCTCTGGCTGGGACAACGAGGACAAGTGGGACATCCGTAACGAGATAGATATCGACGGCCAGCGGGAGTTCTACTCCGAGGGCGGATGCGTCGTGGATCACCGTGATGTGGTGAACTATCTTCCATATGGACTGCACGCCAGCGAGGAGTTCATACAGAACTTATATCCGCACGGGACAGGCGCCTCCAAACGCATCGCAGACGTGATGGAACACGTTTGGGACCACTTCCTGCAATATGGTATGTATCCTGCCGCAATCGAGTATGACGATGCGACGTACAAGGAGCGGATGGTCTCAGATCCCGCGATCACGCTGACATCGCTGAAACAGGAACGGGTGCGGGACATCATCCAGCGCAGGGTGGCCCAGTTTTCTTATAAGTTGACTCGTCAGGTGGATTTCTCCCGATATTATAACGAGCTGGACGATACGTATCGAGATCTCGCGCTGACAGGCCCCGCATACCAGGACTATACTGCGCGTTTCCGCACTCTACAGATGCAGATCGTCGCCGACCATGCAGAGCTGCTCAGCGACGATCCGATCGACCAGTCCTTCGTGCTGGAAGCGCTGTATGAGCTGGAGCGTTATGACGAGATCCTCGATATCCCGGAAGAGGACATCCTCTGCAAAGGTCCATATCATTACTATCTGGGTCTGATATACCGGCAGCGAAGGGAGCCGGACATGGCCATCGCGAACTTCCTCTCGTTCTTCGAAGAGGCAAGCTCACGGTCGTACACCAAATATCCCCAAGAGGAACCCAGATACTCTAATATCGCGTATAATTTTCTGTTCCATATCTATGACGGACGCAACATCCCTCCGTTGGGATTCGCTAGGCTATACGTCGGCCTCCACGAACGGCAGGAAGAGACCCAAGTATCCTACGATTGGAGGAGATCCGCACAACGGTTCCTCCCGTCTATAGCAGACAGCATCGAGCAGGAGGACCCACAGCTATCCTACCAGTGTTTGTCCCTATACGCTCGCTACAACAAAAAATACAATACCGATCCGTTGAACAGGAGGATCAGAAGGTTGAAAGCCGAGAACCAGAAGCTGGATTCCGAGAACAAAAAACTCAAGAACAGCCGTCTGGCCTACAGGCTCCGAAAGCTGGGATCCAAGGTCCGCGGAGGCATCCGCTGCCTGCGTGAGCACGGCTTGAAGTACACGATCGCGCGCATAGGCGAGGGAGCCAGGAGGCCGCTGGCAGACATGAAACGGCGCATCGAACAATCTGGCTCGTTCCGGATATGGAAACGATTCTCCGAGCACGTGCTCCCTGGATATAGGCTATATCAAAAGTTCGTGCAGGAATATGGAGAAAACGCCTGGATGTATCTTTCTCCCTCCGGGATCGGCGACGCCTACATATTTGGATCGCTCTTTGACGCCTATTCCCAAAAGGCCCATCCTGGATATACGCCGGTCCTGGGCGTTTTCCAGTCCGTCGGCGTGAAGGTGGCCAAGCTGTTCGGGATCGAAGCCGTGCCCTTTTCGTTCGAGGAGATCAACCAGCAGATATACGTGCTGCTGCTGTTCGACCAGCAGCGGCAGGTCCATGTGGAGCGGATGCATTACAACACCGCTTTCGTCCACCCCTTGATCCTGCGGTATCTGGAGGGCATCCATCATTTCAACTTCCTTTCCGCCACACTGGCCCAATTGGGGCTCGAAGCATCGACGCCCCTCACCAAGCCGACCTTTGAGCGTAACACGGATCTGCTGAACGAGATCTTCCAAGGAAACGGCCTCGTCCCGGGCAGGACCGTTTTGATCTCTCCATATGCGAAAACGGTGAGACCGCTCTCCTCCACCTTTTGGAGGAAGCTGGTGAAAGGTTTGACCCGGAACGGGCTTTGTGTCTGCACCAATTCCAACGGGGAGTTCGAACCGCCCTTGGACCATACGAAAGCGGTATGTCCCCCGATCTCATGCGCCGCGCCTTTCGTGGAGATGGCCGGCGCGGTGATCGGGCTGCGCAGCGGCTTTTTAGACGTGGTCAGCAGCGCGAAATGCCTGAAGATCTCGCTCCATCCCAAGAACGATTATAAGCGGAGCCTTGTCGGCACGAACCACGAATACTACTCGATGTCCGCTATGTTCGGGCAGACGGATCAGTATGACTATGTGTATACCCCGGAGGAAGAGGACAGCTTGCTGGAGCAGATCGTGCTACAGATCGTCCAGCATCTGGCCATACCTGCGCAGCCGGTATGAACAAAAAAAGAGGAGGAGATCCATCCATGATAGCAGCATTGATATTGGGCCGGGGCGGGAGCGTCGGCTTCCCGGGGAAGAACACCTGTCCCGTGCTGGGGCGGCCGCTGATGGAGTACGCGCTGCTGGCAGCCAAGCACACCCCGGAGATAGACGACATCTTCGTGTCCACGGACGACGCGAAGATCAAGGAGATCGGCCGCCGCAACGGCGCGCAGATCATCGACCGCCCGGACTACCTCTGTACCGAGCAGGCCAAGCATCAGGACGCCATGGTGCACGGATACCAGCACGTCCGCGCCCTGGGCCGGGACGTGGAGCTGGTCGTGCTGCTGCAATGCAACGCCCCCTTCGTTTTGCCCCGCCATCTGAGCGAGGCGATCCGGGTCCTTCGAGAGCGGCCGGAGTACGATTCCGCGGCGACGGTATCCGAATACAGCGCGTTCACCCCGGCCCGGGCACGTCTGGTGGGCCCGGACGGGACGATCCGCAATTTCCTGTCTCAAGAACAGCTCCGGGGGGCCACCAGCGAACGGGACTCCCAGGGGAAGATCTATTTCACCGACGGCACGTTCATCGTGCGCCCACGGTGCCTGGAGCAGATCGAGGACGGGATGCTCCCTTACCCGTGGATGGGGCGTAAGAGCTACGCCGTCTCCAATTGGGGCGGTCTGGACGTGGACGCCGCGTGGCAGATCCCCCAGGTGGAACACTGGCTCCGGCAAGAGGGCTTCACCGAAGACCATCTCCCCTACTGAGGAGGACGCCATGGAGAAAACGGTGCGCAGATATGTCACGATCGACCTGGCCAAAGCGCTGTTCACCATGATGATCGCCGTGTTCCACCTCTGGGCCCACTACGAGCAGCGCGGCCTGGGCGGGTTCATCGCCGTTGAGTTCTTCTTCCTGGTCTCCGGCTTCTTCCTGATGGAGCAGCACGACCGGAGCCCCCGTTCCCGCACGCCGCTCCAGTATACATGGTCCAGGGCCAAGAAGTTCTACCCCCACTACATCTTCAGCTTTTTGATGCTGTTCCTCTGGCGGTATTCCTTCCAGAACCACTACGGCCTGGCCGAGCTGGGACGAAAGCTCACGCAGTCCGCCACGGAGATATCTATGCTGTACGGCACGATACTCAGCGACGAAAAGACGGTCATCCTGAACAGCAGCACCTGGTACATCTCCATCCTGCTCATCGTGGGCTACGTCTTGTGGGCGCTGCTGGACCGGCATGAGCACGCGCTGCTGACGGCCGCGCCGGTGGCCTCCTTCTGGATATATGCCTACATGGCCTACACCCTGGGGACGACCAACAACTGGCGCACCCACGTGTTCGGCGTGCTGAACTACGCGGCCCTGCGCGCCGTGGCGGGGATGCTGCTGGGCGCAGTGTGCTATCGCGCCCACCAGGGATACCGCGCCTGGGTGGAAGCTCGCCGGTCGCCGGAGCGCACTGCGTGGCTATCGATCCTCGCCGGAGCCGCCGTCATGTTACTGGCGGCCGCCGCCAGCTATCGGTGGTATCGCGCCGCCTGCTTCTTCTACATCGCCTGTTTCGCCCTCTCCACCGTGCTGCTCACCGGCGGGGAAAGCGCGCTGGCGAAGGCCGATGGAAAAGCCGGAACGGATCCGGCCTCCCCGCTCGGGGGGGGGGGGGATACTGCTTGCAGTCTACCTGAACCACTACCTTGTGATCAAAGTCCTGGTCTGGGCCAGGCCGGTCTACCATCCGGGCATCATCCCGGTATATCTGGTGCTCCTGACCCTTTACTCCATCATCACATCGGCTGCGATCCACGCGGTATGTCTCCGGCTCACTAAGAAGCGCGGGTGAAGAGGCGGCACTGCGGGAGCGGGAAGGCCGGAAAGGAAGGAAGAGGACATTGAAAAACGTCTGGATCGAACTCTGGCGGTGGATATTCGCGATCTACATGGTGGTATACCACACGCTGGGGCATGTATACGGCGTCAAGACCGGGGGATATATCGGCGTCGATGTGTTTTTCATCATTTCGGGCTATCTCCTGGCGGCCTCCCATGAGAAGTGCACGCGGCAGGGCGGGCTGTCTGCCGGCGGCTATCTGCGGGGACGGTTCGCACGGCTCTGGCCGATGTACCTGTGCGCGTACCTGTTCACCGCGGTCCTGCGGGGCATCACCGACGCGGCGCCGTGGCAAAAGGTCCTGGAGCGCATCTATCGCTCCTTCCCGGAGATGTTCATGCTGCGGATCGGCACGTCCATCAACGGCGTGACCTGGTTCATAGCGGCCATGCTGATCGCTGGCGCGCTGCTGTGGGCCCTCCTCACTTGGGACGAGAAGCAGACGATCCGACGCGAGATACTGCCGGTCTGCGTGGTGCTGATCTATGGACGGTTCGCGGAAGTGGCGGGCAGGATACACCTCACCACCTCCCGGTCGGTCTTTGCCGTGGGCCACGACGGCCTCTGGCGGGCCTTCGCCGCGCTCTCCTTGGGCGTCATAGTGGCCACAGCCGTGAACGGCGGACGGCACAGTCTCAGCGCCGCGGGCCGCACGGTCCTCACTGTGCTGGGCAACCTGGGGCTGGCGGTCGTCCTGTTCACGTCCATCAAGACGTATCACAGCTTCGCAGATCTCTGGTACATCTTCCTCGCGGCGTGTTCCGTCGGCTGTCTGTTCTCATCGGACACGTCAAGATATACAACAAAATGTGTACCCCCCCCCCCCCCCGATTCATCACATTGCACAGATCCATCTGCTGGCTGGGTGGACTGGCGTACCCCATCTATCTGCTGCATGAATCCATATGGAAGCTGTTCAAAGCGCGCCAGATCGCAGACAGCCCCCTGGCGGGGTGCCTTGGCGTGATCGCGGTGACGCTGGCCGGCGCGGCCCTGTTGGACCGGCTGCTGCCCAAAGCGCTCTCGGTGTGGAGAAAGCGCGCGGCCCATCTATTTTTTGGTCCAAACACAAAGGAGGAGTCATCATGAGCATCCCATATTTCACAGAGATCGCGGACGGGCTGTCCCACACGCAGGTGACCTGCGGGACCCAGGCCGTCACATTGGAGGAAGGTGTGTCCCAGTGGACCTGCCGCGCCCGGGAGCTGCAGCGGCAGGGCGGGACGATGTTCTTCTGCGGCAACGGGGCCAGCGCCACCATGGCGGAGCATATGTCCCACGACTGGTTCCAGAACGGGAAGGTGAACACCTACACCTGCTCGGAGACCGCGCATATCACGGCCATCAGCAACGACGTCTCGTATGAGGACGTGTTCGCCTACCGCATCGAGCGGGTGCTGGGCGAGAAGGACATCCTGGTCACGATCTCCTCTTCCGGGGATTCGCCCAACGTGGTGCGCGCCATCGAAGCGGCCCACCGAAAGGGCGCGTTCGTGGTCACGCTCTCCGGGAAGAGCGCGGGCAACCGCTCCCGGAAGCTGGGGGACCTGAACTTCTACGTCCCTCTGGATACTTACGGCCTGGTGGAGAGCGCCCACGCGGTGCTGCTCCACGACGTGCTGGACTCCTTCCTGGAGGAGTATATGGGAGGGCGGCACTGATGAAGGTAGCAGTGGGCGCGTCCTCCTTCGCGGCGGACAGCGGCAAGGCCATCGCCCTGCTGGAGCAGCGCGGCATCGAGGTGGCGAAGAACCCCTTTGGGAGAAAGCTGACGAAGGAGGAGACCATCGCGCACTTGCAGGGGGCGGACGGCCTGCTGGCCGGCCTGGAACCGCTGGACGAGCAGGTGTTCTCCGCCTGTCCCGGGCTGCGGGCGGTGGCGCGGATCGGCATCGGGATGGACAACGTGGACCTGGAGGCGGCTCGGCGGCATGATATCAAGGTCTCCAACACGCCGGACGGGCCGACGCAGGCGGTGGCGGAGATGACCGCCGCGGCGCTGCTGTGCATCGCCCATCAGCTCGTCCCGGCCAACGCCGACGTCCATCAGGGCGTGTGGAAAAAGCGGATGGGATCCTCCGTGCGGGGCATGAAGGTGCTGGTGATCGGCTACGGTCGCATCGGCCGGCGCACGGCGCAGCTCCTCCGGGATCTGGGGGCGCAGGTCCGGGCCTATGACAAATATCAGCCGGCGGACTGCACCCTGGAGGAAGGGCTTTCCTGGGCGAACGCGATCTCCCTGCACGCCGCTGGGAAGGACACGATCCTGTCGGGCCGGGAGCTGGACCTGTGCCGGCCCGGCGTGATGGTGCTCAACAGCGCCCGGGGCGGGCTGGTGGACGAGCAAGCCCTGTACGAGCGGCTAAAGGACGGCAGGGTCTCCTGGTACTGGGGGGACGCGCTGTGGCAGGAGCCCTACCACGGGCCGCTGTGCGGATGCCCCAACGCGATCCTGACCCCCCACCTTTCCACTTACACCACCCGCTGCCGGGAGGACATGGAGACGGCGGCGGTACAAAATCTGTTGGAGGATCTCGGCTGTGTATGAGAAAGAGCTTGAACTGGCCGTAACGGCGGCCAAAGAAGGCGCGCGCGTCCTGAGCGCCCAAGGCCCCGTCAGGATCGACAGCGAGCAGGGCAAGGACATCAAGCTGTCCGCAGACAAGGAGAGCGAACAGGCGATCGTCGGCGTCCTGCGGGCCGGGAGCGACGCTCCAATCCTGTCGGAAGAATGCGGTCTGCTGGAGGGACGCGGCGAGCAGGACCTGCGCTGGATCGTCGATCCCCTGGACGGAACGGCGAACCATTTGAAGGGACTCACCGAGCTCACCTGCGTGTCCGTCGCGCTGTGGAAGGGCGACCGCCCGGTGCTGGGCGTGGTATACCGCTACGCCGCTCATGAGCTGTACTGCGGGGTCGTGGGGGAAGGGGCCTGGTGCAACGGACAGGCCATCGCGCCCTCCCCGGTGACGCAGGCCGGCCGCGCGGTCTTAGCCACCGGGTTCCCAGTGCGCAGGGACTACAGCGCGCAGAGCCTGAGCAGCTTCATCCGCCAGATCCAATGCTTCAAAAAGGTGCGGATGCTGGGCGCGGCGGCTATCATGGGCACGTTCGTGGCGGCGGGCCGCGTGGACGCTTACATGGAGGACCATATCATGCTGTGGGACGTGGCCGCAGCTGCGGCCATCGCCACTGCGGCCGGCGCGGCCGTATCGGTACAGGAACTGGGGGAGGACGCCTGTGTCTGCAAGATCTTTGCGAACCGGGCGCTGATGGAGGATCTCGATGCTCAGGGCTTATGATTACACAGAGTATACCAAGGGGCGCAGTGAGATACAGGACGCGAAGCGCTTCAATGAGGAGCTGTGGCTGGCGAAAACAGCGGTGGATCGGGTATTACAGCTCGACACCGACGGCCCTGCCCGGTGCCCCGGCTGCGGGAGCTCGCACATCGTCCCGTTCTTCGTGAAATGGGGCGCGGCGTATCTCATGTGCGACGACTGCGCCAGCGTGTTCACCGAGGTGGGGGACGCCGCGCTGGAGGCATACCGGCAGGACGAGGCTCTGACCCGCTTCCGCTCCTCTCCAGAATATCAGGGCGAGGCGACGCAGAAGCGGATGCAGTCCTGGCAAGAGACGTTGGATTGGATCCGTTTCCGGTGCTTCCGCCACCTGGGCCGGCACGAGGACCTGACGGCAGTCACCGGCGGCGACCGCTACACCGGCTTCACCGAGCTGATGCGCGCCAGCCCGCTGTGCCGGTCCTACCGCCCGATATGGGAGCAGGAGCCGGACGGAACGGCGGACATCGCGGTGAGCCTGGACCTGATCCAGCAGTCCAACTGTCCCGAGCGGGAGCTGATGGAGATCGGCCGCTGTCTGGCCCCGGGCGGGCTGTTGTTCCTCAGCGCCCGGCTAGGCACGGGCTTCGACGTCCTGGTGCTTCGGGAACACGCCCCGATCTATCCCTACGGATACGTGTCCCTGCTGTCCCAGCGGGGGCTGGAGGCGGTCTTGGCGCGGACGGGCTTCGAGATACTGGACCTTACGACGCCCGGCCATATGGACGTGGGATATGTCCACAGCAGGCGGGCGCTGATCCCGGCGCAGGACCTGTTCGTGCGGAACCTGATCTTCAACAGCGATCCCATCGTGTTGGGAGAGTTCCAGCGTTTCTTGCAGAAGAGCGGCATGAGCTCTTACGCGCATATCGTGGCAAAGAAGGTGGCCGACAAATGAAACGTTTGACTACCGTGGTGATCGGGATGGGCCGCATGGGCAAGATGCGGTATGAGAAATTGAAACGGCATGGAGGGTTCCAGATCACAGGCGTGTGCGACGAGAAGCCTGAGAACCTCCAGGGCTATCCGGAACCGGGATACGTGGATTGGGAGGAGTGCTTGGCCCGGTGCGACCCGGAGGTCGTGTTCGTATGTACCGTGAACGCAGCCATCCCGGCTGTGGTGTGCCGCGCGCTGTCCCTGGGCAAGCACGTGTTCTCTGAAAAGCCGCCGGGGCGGGACCTGGCCGACGCGGAAGCCATGCGCCGGGAAGGGGAACGCCATCCGGAGTGCGTGCTGAAGTTCGGCTTCAACCACCGCTACCATAACTGCGTGATCGAGGCCAAGGCGCTGATCCAGTCCGGGCTGATCGGCGACGTGGTATGCGCTCGGGGCGTCTACGGGAAGGCCGGGAGCCCCACCTTCGCCGAGGAATGGCGCAACGATATCCGCCTGTCCGGCGGCGGGATCCTTCTCGACCAGGGGATCCACATGCTGGACCTGCTGCGGTATTTCTTAGGGGAGTTCGATCGGATCATGGGGCGCAGCGTGGACACGCTGGTATGGAAGCAGCTCCCCACGGAGGACTCGGCTTTCGCCATCCTGAAAACGCAGGACGGGAAGCTGGCGTCCCTGCACTCCAACGCGCTGCAATGGCGGCACAAGTTCGATCTGGACATCATCTGCACCCAGGGATATATCGCTCTCAACGGCCTGATCACCTCCACCAACAGCTATGGGGAGGAAAAGATGACCTATTACAAGAAGGACCTCAACGCCAGGAGCGGAGCGTTGGGCAAGCCGTTGGAGCACACCATGTGCTTCGACCAGGACCAGTCCTGGGAGCACGAGCACCAGGAGTTCTATGAGGCAGTGGTGTCCGGCACGCCCATCCGCAACGGCACGGCGCAGGACGCGGTGCGCGTGATGGAGCTGGTGGAACGGATCTATGGGAACACCGGCCGCGGGCCCGCGCTATGATCGAGAAGCTGCGCAAGCACCGTTTCCTCTTTGAAGAGCTGGTGAAGCGGGATTTCAAGAAGAAATACAAACGGACCATCCTCGGCATGGCGTGGAGCGTCCTGTCGCCGCTGCTCCAGCTCCTGGTGCTGACATTGGTGTTCACCCGGTTCTTTGGGCGGACCACGCCCCACTTCATGATCTACATCTTCTGCGGGAACCTGGTGTTCTCCTTCTTCAGCGACGCGACCAAAGGCGGCATGGGCACCATCATGGGCAATGCCGGGATCTTCACCAAGGTGAACGTGCCCAAGTATCTGTTCCTGCTGTCCCGGAACATGCAGTCGCTGATCAATTTCGGGCTGATCCTCATCGTGTTCTTCACCTTCGTGGCCCTGGACGGGCTACCGTTCACGTGGAAGTTCCTCTGCCTCCTCTTCCCGGTCGTGTGCCTGATCCTGTTCAACGTCGGGGTAGGCATGATCCTCTCCGCCCTCTTCGTGTTCTTTCGGGACACGCAGTATCTCTATGACGTGTTCACCATGCTGCTGATGTATATGTCCGCCATCTTCTACACCATCGAGCAGTACGACTATTCGGTGCAGTGTCTGTTCCTGCTCAACCCGGTCTATCTCTTCATCCGATACTTCCGGAAGATCGTGATCGAAGCCACGGTCCCCACCGTCTGGTTCCATCTGCTGATGCTGGCGGACACGCTCATCGCCCTTGGCATCGGATGCTGGATGTACAAAAAGTATAACACAAAGTTTTTGTACTATGTGTGATGACACATGGTCATCGCCCCCTGCCAGCCGGCGGGGGGCACTTTTTTGCCCGATCTCCCAGATGAGGACGCTCCCACGCCCTTCGGGGAGTCACTTTTCCCCCGTGGGAAAAGTGACCAAAAGCACGCTCAAGGGGGAGAGATCCGGTTCCCTGCGGCCCAAAGGACGGGCCGCGGTCACACGATCTCCCCCCCTTGAGGATCCCCCCTTTTACGGGAGAGCTCTATACGCCAGGCCCTTCCAGACCTTCCGGCGCGCATGGCCTTCGGACCCGTGTCCCCCTATTCCCGCTCAGCCGCTCCCGCATCCCGATCCTACCCGTCCCTGCGGTCCACCCCCTGCGCCTGCGCCCCGCAGCTTTCCTCCCCCCATCCGATGTACAGCTCCTCCGTTTCCTGCTGGGCCCACATCATCAACGCCCGCGCCTTCATGATCTCATTGTCCTCGATCATATACAATGCCGCCGTGACCGCCTTGAACAACGTCACATACATCTGTTTATACATGAGCGACCTCCTATCTCAAATCGATACTAGAACTATAAATTTATTTTCATCGTATGTCAAGTTTTATTCAAACTATTTATCGATTATAAGAGGAGTGCCCTTGGGTATGATGATGTCAAAGGGGGCCATCCATCATGATATTAGACTATGATTTGATCGGGACTCGCATCAAAAAGCGCCGGAAACGCCTCAAACTGACACAGGAAGTCGTTGCTGAGCGTGCCGATATCTCCCCGCAGTACATGTCCAACATCGAGCGCGCCGTCTCCATCCCCTCCACGGAGGTGGTCATGCGCCTGGCCATCGCCCTGGACACCACGCCGGACGAGTTCCTGGTCGGCGCCGTCCGCCATCAAGAGGATCCCGAGAGCTGGCGCGCGATCGCCGACCTCATGCGCGACATGGACGAAGCGCACCTTGCGCTGGCCAAAAGCTACCTGTTATGGCTGAAAGACTATAAGCCATAGTTTAGTTGCGGCATGTACCACACCGCTGCATTCGACCCGATCCGCGGTCATAAAGACCAAAAGCCCACACCCTCCCCCGAATTTTTTGGCGGCAAAACGGGCTTGTATTTTTCTATGAAATAGAATACAATAAGGAGAGCGAATGAACTGGAAAGGCAGCCCTCTTGCGTGTTGAAGAAAGGAAGGGTCCCCATGAAGATACAAACCGAAAAGGGTATCGTTCGGCTCACCAGCGACGTATACTCCAACCTCACCGGCGCGGTGGCCACCAGCTGCTACGGGGTGAAGGGCATGGCGTTCCGCTCCAAGACCGACGGCCTGGTCCACCTCCTGCGCCGGGAATCCATGTCCAAGGGCGTGAAGATCGTCTATAACGACGATCAGTCCATCTCCATCGACTTGCACATCATCGTGGACAACGGCGTGAACCTGGTGGCGGTGGGCCAGTCCATCCAGAACGAAGTGAAATACAACGTCCATCGCCTCACCGGGGTGGAGGTGCGCAGCGTCAACGTCTGCGTCGATTCCATGGTGATCGGCTGACGCCGCACAGCCCAGACAGAAAGGATTTTCCGAATATGATAGATGTCATTGACGGTGCGCTGTTCCAGCGCATGGTGATCCACGGCTCCGCCTCCATCAACGCCCAGAAGCAGGCCATCAACGAGCTGAACGTGTTCCCCGTGCCCGATGGGGACACCGGCACCAATATGTCCCTCACCATCGGCACCGCCGCCGCCGAAGCGAAGAAGAAGCCCGCTGAAAGTGTGGGCAAGGCCGCGTCCATCAACGCCTCCGCCTTGCTCCGGGGCGCCCGGGGCAACTCCGGCGTCATCCTGTCCCTGCTGTTCCGGGGCATCTCCAAGGCCCTGAAGGAGCACGACACGGCCGACGGCGTCACCTTCGCCGCGGCCTTGAACGAAGGCGTGTCCGCCGCTTACAAAGCGGTGATGAAGCCCGCCGAGGGCACGATCCTCACCGTGTCCCGGCTCGCCTCCGTCAAAGCCGCCGAGACCGCCGCCCAGCACAACAGCGTGGAGGCGGCGCTGGAAGCCGCCATCGACGAGGGCCAGATCGCCCTGGCGCGGACCGTGGACCAGAACCCGGTGCTGAAAAAGGCCGGGGTCGTGGACGCGGGCGGCAAAGGCTTCCTCGTCATACTCCAGGGGATGCTGGACGAGCTTCGCGGCCTGCCCATGCCCGAAGAGGAGGACGGCGCCCTGCCCGTGAAGGAGGCCGCCGATTTCGCCTCTCTCACCGACGAAGAGATCACCTTCACGTTCGACACGGTGTTCATCGTGCGCAAGACGGCGGGCAAGTCCATCGAGCCCTTCCGCACCTACCTGAACAGCATCGGCGACAGCCTGGTCATCGGCGAGGACGACGAGGCGTTCAAGGTCCACGTCCACACCGACATCCCCGGCGCGGCGCTCACCGAGGCGCAGAAATACGGCGCGCTGGAGCTGGCCAAGATCGAGAACATGCGCACCCAGTACGAGGACATGGCCGCAGGCAAGAAGCCCCAGAGCACCGACGACCTGGATATGGTAGAGGCCGCGCTGGAGGCCCAGGAGGCCGAGCAGGACGCCATCGCCGCGCCCGAGAAGAAGTTCGGCGTGGTGGCGGTGAGCGCCGGGGCCGGCATGGCCGGCGTGTTCAAGGACCTGGGGGTGGACGGCGTGATCTCCGGCGGCCAGACCATGAACCCCTCCACCGAGGACATCATGCGGGAGATCGCCCGCACCCCCGCCGAGGTGGTGTTCGTGCTGCCCAACAACAAGAACATCATCATGGCGGCACAGCAGTGCGTGGGCCTGATCGAAGGCAAGGAGATCGTGGTCGTCCCCACCCGTACAGTGCCCCAGGGCATCTCGGCCATGCTGGTGCTGGACCCGGAGTCGGACACGCAGTCCAACGCCGCCGCCATGGAGGAGGCCCGGAAGAACGTGCACACCTCCGAGATCACCTATGCTGCCCGGGACTCCGATTTCGACGGTTTCCAGATCCACGAAGGGGACTACATGGCTCTGGCGGAGGGCCAGTTGTTCGGTACGGACCGGGCCATCGCCGCCCTGTTGGAGCGTCTGGCGCAGGCGGACAGCCAGCAGCAGGCCGAGTTCATCAGCATCTTCTACGGCGAGGACGTGACGGAGGAACAAGCGCAGGAGGCACTGGCCATCTTCCAGAAGGAGTGCCCCAACGCAGAGATCACCCTGCTGTCCGGCGGCCAGCCTGTGTACTACTATATGATCTCCGCTGAATAAAGGCGGATCGGCGTGAACGCCCGGGCATGGCCCGGGCGTTTTCTGCTGCCAAAATCTTCTCCGGCGAAATGTAAAAGGCGCTTGACACGATATGTAAAGCGTGCTATACTAAAACCGTAAAGCAAACTTTACATCATTCTGGCACAGAAGGACCGCATGGACCGAAACACCTGACCGTAAGGAGGGAGATGACATGGACAACCGCATCGCCGCTCTGCGCAAAGAGCGGCGTATCTCCCAGGCGGAGCTGGCCGAGGCGGTGGCCGTCACCCGGCAGACCATCATCTCGCTGGAGAGCGGGCGGTACAACGCCTCGCTCCTGCTGGCCCACAAGATCGCCAAATACTTCGGCGCCACCATCGAGGACATTTTTCTATTCGAGGAGGAAGATCATGAAGCGCAATTGTGATTTCCAGATGAACCCCGCCTTTTTCATTGGTATCACCCTGCTGTCTGTCTCTATTTTTACCCGAAACGTGCTGGAACTGGGGGGCAGCATGGGCGCCGCGGCCCATTTTTTGGGCGGCGCGGGCGCGGGCCTTGTTTTTATAGGTCTGCTGTACGGCTCTCCCAAGACCCGGCCCCTGTTCGACAAGTTCCATGCCCTCAAGCTCCGGCTGCTGGGCCATGATTGAGGAGGGATCGTCATGCTGATGCGTATCTGTGACACGTCCGATTACGACCGTTCTCTTCGCCGCCGCCGTCTGCTGGCGTTCGGCCTGCTGGCAGTGGGGCTCACCGGCGTGCTTTGCTACTTCTTCCTGATCGAAGGCAGCGACGTCCTGCCCGATTTCGCCCGTGGCTTCTACTTGGGCGGATCCAGCGGGATCTGCATCGGGGCGGTGCTCCTGCTGGTGCGGGTGACTTACCTGCTGTCCGATCCGGACGCCCGGAAGAAGGCCAAGATCCAGGAACAGGACGAGCGAGAAAAAGCGATCGTCCACCAGTCCTTCCAGTTCGCCGGGATCTTCACCTTTTTCGCCGCTGCGGCGTCCCTGTTCGTACTGGTGGCGGTGAACATGGCGGCCGCCATAACGGTGATAGCCATCATTACGGTATACGCCGTCACCTGGCTGATCGCCAACCTGTACCTGTGCAAAAAGCTGTGAGCGCCCGCTATCTGGCCCTCAAGATCGCCCCGGAGCTGGCGGGGTGGGAGGTGAACACCCTCCTGCGCCGCACTCTGGGGCTGTCCGGCACGGTGCTGCGCCGGGTGAAATGGCTGGAGGACGGCATCACCCTGGACGGTGCGCGGGTGAACGTCCGGGCCAGGGTCCGGGAGGGGCAGACGCTTGCCGTGCGGCTGACCGGCCCAACGCCCACATCCGGCGTGGTCCCGGCAGACGGCCCGCTGGACATCGTGTTCGAGGACCCGGACCTCATCGTTTTGAACAAGGCCCCCGGGGTGCTGGTCCACCCCGGGCACGGCCACTTTCATGATACGTTAGGTAATTTTTTGATGTATCATTACAAAATGACCGGGGACGAGTCTGATTTCCATCCCGTCCACCGGTTGGACAAGGGCACCTCCGGCCTGTTGGCCGTGGCCAAGCACCCATTCGCCCAGGAGAAGCTGAAAGGCCAGCTCCACACCGGAGGCTTCCGCCGGACATACCTTGCGGTGTGTGACGGTGCGCCCCCCGCCCCCTCCGGCACGGTGGACGCTCCGATCGGTCCGGTGGACGGCTCCCTCATGGCCCGGCGGGTACGCCCCGACGGCAAGCCCGCCCGCACCCACTACAGGGTGCTCCGGAGCTGCGGCCCCCGTTCTCTGCTGGAACTGGAGCTGGAGACCGGGCGGACACACCAGATCCGTGTCCACATGGCCCACCTGGGCTGCCCCCTCACCGGGGACTTCCTGTACGGCAAGGAGGACGCGAGCCTCATCTCCCGCCCCGCCCTGCACTCGGCCAAGCTGGAACTGGCCCACCCTGTCACGGGGGAACGGCTGCGCTTCGACGCTCCCCTGCCTGGCGACATGTCGGAACTGATCTCAAAGGAGGATGTCTCATGAAAAAACTTCGGATGGCCGCCCTGTTCGTCGTATACATCACCGTCCTGATCTGGCTCTGTGATGCAGCGGTCCTCCCGCTGCCGGACTGGGCGCTGCGTCTGAACGGCATCTCGATGATGGCCGGTATGGCGGCGCTGGCCTTCGCCACCGTCCGGATCGCACTGGTCGAGGGCGGGACCGGAAAAAACAGTTGACAAACCTTTCCGGATCTGATACACTATCAACGCAAAAGAAAGCAGGAATGGCGCCGCCGTCCTCACCTCCCGCCGAAGGCGAAGGGGTCAACATGGTGGGACCCGCACAGGTATGTGCGCGTTTCGTTGTGGACGTGGGTGCTTTTCTGCATCCATGTTTTTTATTTTGGAGGTGCGTGACCATAGCTAATACGGCTCATCAGATCAACGAAGAGATCCGCGACCGGGAGGTGCGTCTCATCGGCGCCGACGGAGGCCAGCTGGGCGTCATGTCCGCGGCCCAGGCTCAGGCCCGCGCCGACGAGGCCGGCCTGGACTTGGTGAAGATCTCCCCCACCGCCACCCCCCCTGTCTGCAAGCTCATGGACTACGGAAAGTTCCGGTTCGAGCAGGCCAAACGGGAGAAGGAGGCCAAAAAGAACCAGCATGTGGTGGAGATCAAGGAGGTGCGGATGTCCCCCGGCATCGACATCGGCGATTTCAACACCAAGCTGCGCAACGCCCAGAAGTTCTTGGCCGAGGGCAACCGGGTGAAAGTCACCGTCCGTTTCCGGGGCCGGGAGATGGCCCACACCGACATCGGCCGCAAGCTGCTGCTGGATTTCGCCCAGCAGTGCGGCGAGTTGGCCGTGCTGGACAAGGAACCCAAGCTGGAGGGCCGGCACATGAGCATCTTCCTGTCTGCCAAGAGCGCCAAGACCAACAAATGATCCCCCACGCGCGGGGACAGGCGCGCTCTCTTGTCACGCGCCCACGTCCAGTGTGATATCCATCAACTACGAAAAGGAGAAAACCGCCATGCCTAAAGTCAAGACCCACAGCGGCGCCAAGAAGCGCTTCAAGCTGACCAAGAACGGCCTCGTCAAGCGTGCCCATGCCAACAAGAGCCACCTGCTCAACGGCCATGGTAAGACCCGTAAGCTCAAGAGGGGCCTCCGAAAGGGCGCTTACGCCGACGTCACCAACCAGGCGACCGTCAAGCGTATGATCCCCTATAAATGATCGATCTCACTTTACTCAATACAGGAGGCTGAACGACAATGGCAAGAGTCAAAGGCGCGATGATGACGCGCAAGAGAAGGAATAAGATCCTCAAGATGGCCAAGGGCTACTGGGGCGCCAAGAGCAAGCACTTCAAGATGGCCAACGAGCAGGTGATGAAGTCCCTGCAATACGCTTATGTTGGCCGCCGCCTGAAGAAGCGTGATTTCCGTCAGCTCTGGATCGCCCGTATCAGCGCCGGATGCAAGATGAACGGCATGAACTATTCCACCTTCATGCACGGGCTGAAGCTGGCCAACGTGGAGATCAACCGCAAGATGTTGGCCGAGCTGGCCGTCAACGATAAGGCCGCTTTCACCCAGCTCACCGAGCTGGCCAAGGCGAAGTTGGCCTGAGCCGAACCTCGAGAGCGCCTGGGCCATCATCGGACCGGGCGCTCTTTCCCATTCCCCGCTGGTCTCGTGCGGCTCCTCCCATCCGCGCCCCGCGGTCCTCGGGCCCCGTGACACGATTCCAAGATATCTGCTAAGATCGGAGGATCCCCATGGATTATTTTCACCTGTCCGCCGGGCAGGACACGATGGAACGCCTCAGCGCCCTGGGCCTGGCCCACCTGGGCGACGGCGTGTATGAACTCATGGTGCGCTCTCATCTGTGCCTCCACGGCAAGGCTACCAACGCGGGCCTGCACAAAGCGGCGGTCAAGTACGTGGCCGCCCCCGCCCAAGCCAAGCTGGTCCATGCCATCCTGCCGCTGCTCACGGAGGAGGAGCAGGACGTCTACCGCCGGGGCCGCAACAGCCGTACCGCCGCCGTCCCTCACAACGCCAGCGTGGGGGAGTATCATGCCGCCACTGCGCTGGAGTCCCTGTTCGGCTGGCTGTACCTGCAAGGCAAGACCGACCGGCTCAACGAGCTGTTCTCTGCGATGATGGAGGAGGCTGACCATGCCCTTTGATGCGATCTTCATGACTGCCCTGGCCGGCGAACTGCGGGACAAGCTCACCGGCGGCAAGGTGGACAAGCTCTACCAGCCCGCCCGGGACGAGGCGGTGCTCCACATGCGCGCCGGGCGGGACAACGTGCGCCTGCTCCTCTCCGCCAGCCCCGCCCACCCCAGGGCCCAGCTCACCCACGTCCCCCGGGAGAACCCGGAGACGCCCCCCATGTTCTGTATGCTTCTGCGGAAGCATTTCACCGGCGCACGGCTGCTGGAAGTCACTCAGCCCTCCATGGAGCGGCTGCTGGACTTCCGCTTCGAGACCTTGGACGAACTAGGCGACCGGGTGGAACGGCGGCTGGTGCTGGAGTGCATCGGGCGCAAGTCCAACCTCATCATGCTGGATGGGGCAGGCCGGGTCACCGATTGTATGCGCCGGGCCGATGGGGACCTGTCCGTCAAGCGCCCCGTGATGCCCGGCCTGTATTATCAGCCTCCGCAGCCCACCGGGCGGCTGGACCCTTCCACTATGGGAGCGGCTGAGCTGCGCGCTTTCGTCCTCGCCAACGCGCCCGAGGGGGACGGCCAGGACGAATGGCTGCTGGACAGCTTCAACGGCCTGTCCCCCCTCATCGCCCGGGAGCTGCTCTTCCAGGGAGAGGGCAGCCGCGAGGGGTTGGCCCAACGGCTGGAGCAGTTGATGGACCGGCTGCGCAGCAGGGACTTCGTGCCCACCGTCCTCATCAAAGACGGGAAGCCCATGGATTTCACCTTCCAGCCAGTGCTGCAATACGGCCCGAAGGTAGAGCTGAAACGCTACCCCACCTTCTCTGCTCTGTTGGACGATTTTTATGAGCAGAAGGAGGCCCAGGAGCGGGTGAAGCAACGAGGCCAGGATTTCATCCGCTCTGTCACCCAGGCCCGCAACCGCACGGCGAAAAAGATCGTCAACCAGGAAGGGGATCTGGCCAAGACCGCGGACCGGGAACGGCTGCGCCAGTTCGGTGACATCATCACCACCAATCTCCATCTGTTGTCCAAGGGCCAAGGCGTCCTCCGGGCCCAGAACTATTACGACCCCACCTGTACTGAGGTGGACATCCCCCTGGACCCCTTGCTCTCCCCGCAGCAGAACGCCGCCAAGTATTACAGAGATTACAAGAAGGCCCAGAAGGCGGAAGAGATGTTGTCCATCCAGCTCGAGAAGAATCGGATCGAGCTGGACTATCTGGACAGTGTGCTCCAGATGATCGCTCTGTCCGAAGGCGACAAGGACCTCCAGGAGATCCGCCAGGAGCTGATGGACAACGGCTATCTCAAGCAGCACAAGAAAAAGATGACCGCCAAGGGGAAGCAGAAGATCGTCCACGCCAAACCGATGGAGTTCCGCTCCTCCGCAGGACTGACCATCCTAGTGGGCAAGAACAACAGCCAGAACGACCGCCTCACCCTCAAGGATGCGGACAAGCGGGACCTATGGCTCCATGCCCAGAAGCTCCACGGTTCACATGTGATCCTAAAGACCGGCGGAGTCGGACCGGACGAGCGCTCCCTTGCCGAAGCCGCCATGCTCGCGGCCTGGTTCTCCCAGGGCCGGGAGTCGGGGCAAGTCCCTGTGGACTATACCCCCGTGAAGGTCGTCAAGAAGCCCGCCGGAGCCAAACCTGGCTTCGTGATCTATCACACCTACCGCACCCTGTACGTCACCCCCAGCGAGGAGCTGGTGCGGACGCTGCGGAGCGGGAAATAGGATCGAGGGGATCGTTTCCATGACACAACTTCTTTCTCACAGTGACTTGCGGCGTTTGGTCTCGGACCATATGGACCGTTATATCACTGCCGGGGCCCGATCCACCGTCTGGCCCGACCCGGGCCGGGATCTCGCTCTCGCGGACGGGGACGCCCCCGCCGGGTGCCTCATCTTCTCCTGCCGCACCGACCCCTCCATGTCCAATCCGATGGGGATGGTCCACGGAGGCATCACCGCCGCCTTGGCGGACACCTGCATGGGGATCGTATGCTCCGCCCAGTGCGGCGCACCCACCCCCACCATCTCTATGACGGTGAACTATGCCCGTCCCGTCCCGCTGGAGGCCGAGATCCAGGTCCGCGTCCACACCGTCCGCATGGGCGCTACCTCGGGCCAGCTCTGGGCGGAGATCTTCCTGGCGCGATGCCCGCAGGATGTTCTGGCTACCGCTACAGGCATATACAGCGTGAAAAGACCATGCTGACCGGCAGCGCCCAGTCAGCCAAAGGCGGCCTGTCTGGCAAAGGACCAGACAGGCCGCCCAACGTTTTCCCCAGATCGTGAGCAAAGCAAAAAGAGCGGCCCGGTTCCCCGGACCGCTCTTTTCTACTTTTTTGTCCCGAAAGCTGCTACGGCTTCGATCAGCCCTTGGAGAAGATGTACACGTACTCCCAAGTAGCGTTTTCGTCGTTCACGATGTGGCCCTCGGAATAGCCGACCAGGAGCTGGCCGTCCGCGTTCACCGCGATCACGTCCAGCAGCTCTTCCGCCTCGACGCCGGCGATCTCGTTGAAGAACACGCCCTCGTCGTCGTCACGGATCTTGAACTGGTTGGCGCCGAAGAACTCGCAGTTGCCCTCGCCGATCACGTTCACGGTGGTCCACTTCTCCCAGTTGGAGGAGCACTTGTAGGAGTTGCCGCTGATACCGGCGTCGAAGGTCATGGTGCCGGACAGGTTCACCGCATCCGCGTGGATGTAAGCAGCCTCGTCCACCAGCTTGTTGGCGTCGATGCTCTTCTCGATCTCCAGGAAGCAGGCGTTGGGCTTCACGGTGAGCATACCGTCAGCAGCCGTGTAAGCGCCGGTCAGGACCCACTTGCCCTCGAAAGCGTCGGGCGTGGCATCGTAGTTGATGACCACAGCGTCGGCACTGGCGGGAGCGTTGTTGTTCTCGTTGGAGGGAGTCTGGGTCCCATCGTTGCCATCGGGCTTCTCCTCGTTGCCGCCGGCGGGCTTGTTGTTGCCGGGAGCGACGGCCTCAAAGGTCAGGCCGAAACCGGAGACGTACATATTGCCGTCAGCATCCTTATAGGCGTAGGAGCCGGAGGGGGACTGGGCCAGGACTGCCGCGTCCATATGCTGATCCTTGGCATAGCCGGGCACGTCGTTGGGGGAGACGCAGACGTCCCAGATCTCGCCGTCCAGGTCGGTCTCCACCAGGGCGATGACAGAAGCATCGGCGACCATGGTGATGGGCAGCTTGCCGGTGGGGGCATAAGTACCGGCCACGACCTGAGCGATGGCCGCGTCAGTGGTAGCGAAGGTGCCCACCAGAGCGTCACAGTAGGGCTCCATGTTCGACAGGATCCAGGCGTTGGTGGCAACGATCTCGCCGATGACCTTACCGCCGTTGGCGTGGACGGCGTCGGCGATCTTCTGGAACTTCTTCATGTTCTGCACGGTGGTGACGGACTCGGTCTCACTGGTGCGCTTGGCGTTGTTGTCGTAGACCGGGGTCTCCACATCCTCCGCCAGATCCAGGATGGCCAGTTCGCTCCGGCCAGTGCCCACGATGGTGGGAGACACACGCAGGTAAGCCACATCGGCGCTGGCGTAGTCGTCCACTACGGTGAAGCCCTGAGCCTCCAACGCGGCGGTGATGCCGTCGATGTTGGCGTCGCTCTTCTGATTGAACGCCTCGATATAGACCTTCTTGCTGGTGTCTGCCAGGGGCAGGGTGCCGCTGTTGTTCTTCATCAGAACCACAGACTTCAGATGGGCCTCTTCCGCCAGAGCCTGGACCTTGGGGGTCACGTCGTTGACGGCCTTGACGCTCTCATCCATGTCGCGGTAGGGGTTATCCAGGTTGCCGCTCTGGATGTGGGGCAGCAGACGGTTGGTCGCGGCCCGCTCCAGCTCGGCGCGGGTGACGTCACCAGCGGCAAGAGCCTGATCCAGCAGCTCGGAGGGATCGGTGGAACCCTCGGTGACGTCGGGGTTCCCACCAGCGCCGCCGAAGCTGACAGACCCGAACATCAGCACGCCGCAGTCGCAGCCGGCCTTGATGAACTGGACGGTACGCTCATAGAAGTCGAGGTCTTCCACGCCCTGCTGAGAATCCATCGACAGGGAGTCGGAGTTGATGAGGCCCTTGAAGCCCAGCACGTCGCGCAGCAGGCCCAGGAGGATGTCCTCGTTGAAGGCGTTGCCGCGGCCCTCGTAACGGATGTCGTAGGTCTTTCCGTTGTAAGTGATGGACTGGGGCGCGATACGCGCGTCGATGATGGGCTGGGAGTAGCCGGGCATGACACCAGCGGCGCCGGCCTCAAAGGCAGCGATAAAGGGCTTGAGCTGGTAGTCGGCCAGGGAGTTCTCCGTGGTGTAGACGCGGTAGCGGCCGGTCTGACCGTGGCTCTCGAAGCCGTTGTAGGCCGCGCCGTCGCCGGGGAAGTGCTTGATGGTCAGCAGCACGCTGCCGGGCACCATGCCCTTATCACCGTTCTGATAGCCGATGGTCAGGTTGCGGGCGATCTCGGAGGCCATATCCTCACGCTCGCCGTAGGTGCCGGAGTTACGGCTCCAACGGGGATCGGTCACCAGGTCCACCTGAGGACCGTAGAGGCCGTCGATGCCCTTGGCCCACATGACGATGCGGTCATACTCGGCGTCGGTCAGCACCAGGTCGGCATTGCCGTCGCCCAGAGCGGCGGCGGTGACGCCCTCACTGCCGGGCATACCGTGAGCGATGGGGTTGGTGAAGGTGAAGAAGGGGACCGCCACCTCGCCGTTCTTGACGGCGGTATACTCGCTGTACTGCTCCAGGCCGTTGTTGAACCATACGGCCACTTCGGTCTCCGGATTGCTGCGCAGCACGTAGGTGCGGATGCCGGAGGTGTTCAGCCAGTCGATATTGGTGGCGTCGTCCTCGCCGCCGGCGCCAAAGCCGCCCTGGGCGGGATAGACCTTGGTCCAGACAGGGGCGCCGCTGTCGTCCACCACATCAGCGGTCTTGGTGCTCTTGGGGCTGTAGGCCATGACGTTCACGACCTGGTGGGTCAGTTGGGTGTCGGTGAGGGCTTTGGCCATAGCCTCAGCACGGGTCTGGGCATCCAGCCGCCAATCCTCGAAGTCGTCCAACTCTTTGTTGTTGTTCAGGTCGCGGAAATACAACCCGTCCTGCTGGATCACGCCCACCAGCGTCACGCCGACGGTGGGGCCGCCCTCGTTCTCATAGAACACAGGATCGAGGAACTTTGCAGTCAGCTCATCTTCACTGTTCACAGTGTAGGGAGCCGCGATGTACTCGGGCTGAGAGGGCTCGGACGCGCTGGGGCTGGGGCTGGGACTGGGCGAGGCGCTCTCGTTCGTTTCAGCGGGTGCGCACCCGCTCAGCGCCGTAACGAGCATCGTCAAGCTCAACGCTGCCGCTACGAGTCTGGATCTCTTCTTTTTCTCCATGTTCTGTCCTCCTCATGATATTTCGAACAAGGCAGCCTGCCATTGTTCCCTGGGTCTCGCGTCCAAACGAGGTTTGAAAAAGTTGCCTTGAAATATTCCCGGCAACCATCAAAGATCGTTGAACTTGCATAAAAATTATAGCATAGGTTTGGAGATAACGGAAGCCGTCTCGATTCCGCGAAGCCCTTCCACTCTGTCCGCAGCGCATCCACTGCGCCGCAGGATGCACTCTCTCCTCCTATTTCTATGATCTCTTTCGCGAAATATTCATTTTCTTCCGTAAAGCGACATGATTCGAGTCTCGCGAACGATATGCACAGCTCCGGCGGAGCTTTCACGCCGCATATCGCCTCATCTCCACCGCTCCTTCTGATAATCGATGAACATCTCCTCAAGCTCTTTATGGTGGGATTTCGCGATCTGTATCTTGATCCCGTTGACCATCAGGTGGTCACTGTGCAGGCTCTGCACATGGCGCACATTGACCAGATAGGAACGGCTACACTGGATGAAGAAGCGGTCCTCCAGCATATCCTTGACCTCTCCCAGCCGGCCCCGCACCTTATAGTCGCCCTGCTCCGTATGGTAGACCAGATCGTGGTCATAGACCTCCACATAGTAGATGCTGCGGCTGGACAGGCTGAATACGCCTTGTGGCGTTTTCAGCGCGAAGAAGCTCCCTTTGTCCTTTTCGACACTGCTCAGCGCCCTGTCCATCACGCGGTCGATGGTGAGCCGGTCCACCGGCTTAAGGATGAAATCCATGGCGCTCACCTCATAGCCCCGGATGGCGAGCTGGGCCATGTGTGTGACGAAGATCAGCTTCGCGTCTTTGTTGACGATCCGCAGGAAGCGCGCGGCATCGAGGCCATCCATATCGCCCAACTGGATGTCCATGAACACGATATCATATACGGTGCGGCTGCGGATGAACTCCACTCCGCCGTCGAACCGATGGATGAGATGGGCCGTGTCCGTTTCATCCAGATACCGCTCGATGCAGTTCTCCAGCGCCTGCCTCTCCTGCCGGTCGTCGTCTACGATCGCTATCAGAATCATATGTCTCGTCCTTCAAGTTTCATTATCGGCTGCGCGGACCCTCCGAAGGGTCCCACCGTCCTGCCGCCCTCTGCGTGAGGAACGTCCAGGGCGGCCAACCATCAGGCTGGCCGCCCTGGACGGAGCAGGCGGTCGTATGCAGACGACCGCTGCCTACGCAGCTCGGCGCCATAGGACATCGAGGATGGGGATCGAGGCCGGTCATCGTCCGGCCCCGGCGGTCACACTCCGGAGTAAGCGGCGAAGCCCGCGTCGATGGGCAGCACCACGCCGGTGATGGCGGAAGCCGCCTTGTCGTCGCACAGGAAGAACACGCCGCCCAGCAGCTCTTCGCTCTCCACATAGCGGCCCATGGGGGTGCCGTTCAGGATCTTGGCGGAGCGGGCGGTGGGGGTGCCGTCCTCATTGAACAGCAGCTTCCGGTTCTGGTTGGACACCAGGAAGCCGGGGGCGATGGCGTTGCAGCGGATGCCCGTGCCCGCGAAGTGGGTGGCCAGCCACTGGGTGAAGTTGGAGATGGCGGCCTTCGCGCCGGAATATGCAGGGATCTTGGTCAGCGGGATATACGCGTTCATGGACGAGATGTTCAGGATGCAGCCGTGCTCACGCTCCACCATGTCCTTGGCGAACGCCTGGGTGGGCAGCAGCGTGCCCTGGAAGTTCAGCTTGAACACGAAGTCCACGCCGCCCGCATCCAGATCGAAGAAGCCCTTCTGGCCCTCCTGGAGCTCGTGCTGATACTCATTGTCGGTGGTGGCCCTGGGATTGTTGCCGCCCGCGCCGTTCACCAGGATGTCGCAGGGCCCCAGATCCTTGAGCACCTGCTGGTGCACCGCTTCCAGCGCCTCCGGCTCCAGCACGTTGGCCTTGTAGCCCTCGCACACCAGGCCCTCCGCCTTGCACTCGTCGGCCAGGGCCTTCACGGCCTCTTCATTGAGGTCCAGCGCGGCCACCTTGGCCCCCGCCTGGGCGAACGCCTTGGCCATCGTACCGCACAGCACGCCGCCCGCTCCCGTCACGACCACGACTTTCCCGGTAAAGTCCACATTCAAAGGCAGATCCATCATAAGACATACTTCCTTTCGATTTCTTCGTTGTTTTCCATCCTCATCGTCACGCTCACGTCGGACTGGCCCGTTTTTCAGCACGGTCGTACGGCGGGCGTCCGCCGCCCCCTGCTCCGGTCCGTCCACACCGCCAGCCTACGCTCACGCTTCCAGCTTGTCCAGCATGTCCCACACACCCAGCATATACATGATGCCCAGGGCCCGGTCGTACAATCCGTATCCAGGCCGCACGTTGCCGGGGCCTTCGGTCCACAGGTGCCGCCCGTGGTCGGGGCGGATATAACCGTCGAACCCACAGTCGTGATAAGCCTTCAGGACATCCAGGATCCTGGTGTCGCCGTCGCAGTCCCGGTGGGACGCCTCCGAGAAGTCCCCGTTGGGGAAATGCTTCACGTTGCGGATGTGGGCGAAGGCGATCCTGTCGCAGTGCTTGCGCACGATGTCCGCCACGTTATTGTCCGGGTCGGCGTTCAGGCTCCCGGAGCACAAGGTCAGGCAGTTGTAGGGATCGTCCACCATGCTGAGGAAGCGGTCGATGGCCTCGCCGTTGACCATGAGCCGGGGCAGGCCGAAGATGTCCCAGGGGGGATCGTCCATGTGGATGGCCATCTTGATATCGCACTCCCGGCAGGTGGGCATGATCGCCTCCAGGAAATACTTCAGGTTGTCCCAGAGCTGTTCCTTGGTGACGGGCCTGTACTTCTCGAACAGCTCGTCCAGCTTGGCCATGCGCTCCGGCTCCCAGCCGGGGAAGGTCATGTCGTACTTTTCCGTGAAGGACATGACGTAGTCCGCCATCTCCTTGGGGTCCTCGTGGATCTTGGACGCCTCATAGTACAGCGCGGTGGAGCCGTCCCCCACCGGGTGGAAGAGATCCGTCCGGGTCCAATCGAACACCGGCATGAAGTTGTAGCAGATGACCTTCACCCCAAAGGGGGCCAGGTTCCGGATGGTCTGCTTGTAGTTCTCGATATACTGGTCGCGCATCGGCAGGCCGATCTTGATGTCGTCGTGGACGTTCACGCTCTCCACCACGTCCATGTTGAAGCCGTACTCGTCGAGCTGCTTTTTCACCGCCGCGATCTCCTCGGGCTGCCACACCTCGCCGGGCATCTTGTCGTGCAGCGCCCACACGATCCCCTCCACGCCCGGGATCTGCTTGATGTCGGACAGCTTGATCTGGTCGTTCCCCTCGCCGTACCAGCGGAATGTCATTTTCATGCGCTCTATCCTCCTTGTATTCGATCGCGCTCCCTTGCCTCGCGGGCCGGGGCGCGGTACTACCGATGTCCCACCGGGGCGGGACCCATGCTCATTTGGACGCGCGTACCGTCTCGTCGGTGATGGTACGCATGGCCTCCTCCTGGCTCATGCCCCGGGCCACTGCCTCCTTGCGGGCGCCGTTCACCGCCTGGATGGTCTTGACCCGCTCCCCGTCCAGCTCATAGCCCTTCATGGCCCACAGCGTCAGCGCCCATGCGCACATGGGGATCACGCAGAACAGGACGATCACCACCACGTTCATCCCCGCAGTATACGGCGTGTTCTTGGTGGGCAGCGCATCCAGCCCGATGATCGTCACCGCGATGCCCACCACCGTGGCGGACAGGCTGGACACCAGCTTGTCTACCAGGGAGAACAGGGTGCCCATGATGCCCGGGATGAACTTGCCGGAACGGTACGTCTCATAGTCGGCGCAGTCCGCCACCATGGGGATCGGCATGTCCGCCGTGGCATAGTATGCCCCGTAGCCTACCCCGAAGAACAGGACGAACAGGATCGTGTACAGGTTGATGGACAGCTTGCCGTCGGACATGATGGACATGTGCATGGCGCTGTCGGGATCCCACAGCAGCAGCAGGACCAGCACCCCGATGTAGCATACGAAAGCCACGGCCACATAGCGGCTGAGAGACGCTTTCTGTCCCTTTTTCTGGGACGTGCGCACCGTGAGGGCGAAGAACGGCACCGCGAACACGTACCCCAGCACCATCATGGGCATATACAGTCCGTCGTAGTCCCCCATCATGCAGGAATACAGCATGATGAGCACCGTCACATTGGTGGCGATGGACAGGGCCAGCTTGCAGCCGCCGCCCGCGATCATCAACCGCTGGAGGGGCTTGTTGGCCTTGATGATGGCGATATACTCGGACACCTTGGTCTTTTCCTGCTTGCCGCCGCCGATGCCGAAGTATTTGGGCTGATCCTTCTCCCAGATGCCGATGATGGCCAGGATGGTGAGCACCACGGACACCACGATGCCGATGGGCGTCATAGCGGCGAACCAGCTCTGGTTGTAGTCGCCGAAGATATTGTCGCGGGCCAGGATGGGGCCGATGAACTGCATGGCGCCCATGCCGGCCAGGGAGCCCACGGTGTTGAAAATCGTGAACAGCGGCCGCTGCTTGGGGTCGTTGGTGAGCACCGCCTGGGCCGCCCGGGTCACCGAGGTCTGGAAGGTGTAACCGATGACCCACACTGCGTACAGCCCCACGAACAGCACGTACCGCAGCCACATCATGTCGGCGGGCACGAAGGGTGTGAACACATACAGACAGATCACGGATGCCGCCATGATGATGCTGCCGATGACCATGAACGGCCGGAACTTGCCGAACTTGCCGTTGGTCTTGTCCATCAGCGCACCGATGATGGGGTCGGTGATGGCGTCGAACACCCGCATCCCCGTCACCATGAAGGACGCGAACACCGTGGCGATGCCCAGCACCGTGTTGCCGAAGGTGGCGATATAGGTCAGGATCAGGACGTAATACACGTTGGTGGCGCCGTTGTTCAACGGGAACAGCACCAGTTGATACGGCTTCGCGCGGTTCAGGGCGGTACTTGGCTCTTGGCTCATGGACTCTCCTCCTCGAAATGTTGTCACGTTTCTTGTCACGCTACGCATGGCCGGGGAGCTTTCGCTTCGACTCGGCCTGGTCTCTAGGGCCTGCGGCCCCACCGCTCGGCCTCGCTCCGCTCCAAGCTCCCCTATGCGCCTACGCTCGCGCTTCTTGTCACGCTCACGTTGGGCGCATGGCCGGGTCGCTTTCGCTTCGACTCGGCCTGGTCTCCGGGGCCTGTGGCCCCATCGCTCGGCCTCGCTCCGCTCCAAGCTCCCCTATGCGCCTACGCTCGCGCTTCTACACCCAATTCGCGCTGTTAGAACTCTTGCCCTGGAGCTTGTAGGCCGGGTTCGGCGCGTCCACCCGGCGGATGGTACACCGATCGGTGCGCTTGCCGGACACGGCCTTCAGCTCCACGCTGCCCTCCAGCGGGACCTGGAACACGAACACCTTGTCGCCGGCCTTCTCCTCCACCAGCTTGCCGTTGGCGTACAGCGCCACCTTCGGCTGATTGGAGTACACCTTCACCGTGGTCACCACCTCGGGCCGGTCCACGTAACGGCTGCCGCAGATATGGACGAAGGGCTCGTCACTCCACCAGGCTTTGTAGATGTAGAAGCTGTCCTTCTTCGTCTTTCGGTCGAAGGTCACCAATCCCTTGTGGTTCATCCCCGGCTCGCCGCCCTGGTCCCGGGCGTCAGCGGCGAAATCGAACATGTTCCAGACATGGGTGGCCCACAGATACGGATGCTTAGCGAAGCATTTGAGCATGTATTCGTTATATACGCACTGATACTCCTCGGTGTGGTCCCCCCGGCGGGGCTTAGAGGAGTGGAGGTTGGGCATGGCCTCGCAGCCGTACTCGGAGTAGCCCAGCGCCCGTTTGGGATAGCGCAGGTGGAAGAAGCCCATCCACAGGTCGTTCAGGAACAGCCCCGGGACATACCAGCCCAGGTAGAGGTTCCAGGACACGATATCGGTGATGTGCGCCGACCTGTTGAACGGCCCGCACATGGCGTAGCAGGCCAGGGTGGTCAAGCGGGTAGGATCCATCTGGTGATACAGGTCGTTGAGCACCCGGTGGTTGTCCAGCATGTCCGCTTTGTCCTTGGTGGAGATCGTGATCTCGTTGGACACGCCCCAGACCACGATGCAGGGATGGTTATAGTTCTGGATCACCAGCTCTTTGGCTTGGGAGATGGTGTTGTCCCGGCCGTTTGGCATGTGCTCGGAGATATAGGGGATCTCCGCCCACACCACCATGCCGTACTGGTCGCACAGGTCGTAGAAGTACTGATCGTGCTGGTAATGTGCCAGCCGGATGGTGTTGGCCCCGATCTCCCGGATAAGGGCCATGTCCGTGTCGTGGTGCTCCTTCGTGATGGCGTTGCCGATGCCCTTCCAATCCTGGTGGCGGGAGACGCCGTGCAGGGGATACGAACGGCCGTTGAGGAAAAAGCCCTTCTCCGGATCCACATGGAAGGTGCGCACCCCGAACCGGGAGGACACCTGGTCCACCACGGCCCCGCCCACCAGCAGGTCGGCCTGGCAGGTGTAGAGATACGGGTCCTTCACCCCGTCCCAGAGGTGGACGCCGGGGATGGTGAGGACGGCGTCGGTGCCCTCGCCCTGGACCACGGCCTTCCCGTCCCCGTCCAGCACCCGGATCTTCACCTGAGCATCCGGCGCTTTATGGAAGGTCTCCACCCGGACCTTGCCGTCCTTGCCCTCCACGCTGGGGGTGATCTTGAGGCCGGGGCCGCCGAAATAGTCCATGTCGAAATGGTCCTTGTTGACGATGACCAGCAGCACGTCCCGGTAGATGCCGCCATAGAACGTGAAGTCCGCCTTCTGGGGATACACCCGGTCGTTGCGGCTGTTGTCCACGTGGACGGTGAGGGCGTTTTCCGCTTGGAGCAGGTCCGTCACGTCCCAGCGGAAGGTGGAGTAACCGCCGTCATGGGTCCCCACCTCTTTGCCGTTCAGCTCCACCTTGGCCGAGGCGTTCACCCCCCGGAACTCCAGGTATGCCCGCTGGTCCGCCCCGAAATCCGGCTTTTGGAACTTCTTTCGATACACGCATGTCCCCCGCCAATAGTCGTTCCCTCCATCCTGGCCGTCCTTGTCGTTCCAGGTGTGGGGGAGAGATACGGCGATCTCCTGCCCCTTTGGATCGGTGAACAGCCAGTCTGCGTTCATTACGAGCTCTTTTCTCATCGGTGCCTCAATCCCCTTTGCCGCTTATTTTTTTGTGCCGGTAGGATCCTTGGATATGGTGCTCGCTGCGTATCACGAAACGAACGGTATGGCCCCGCGCCTTCGCATGTGGATGCCCCTGTCCCACCCGCAAGGGCGGCTCGAGGGGCCGTCAATGGGGATGCCTCAAGGACCGATGTTCCATGTGGGCATACTCTCAAATTATGATCGACGAAACGGCGCTTTTGTTGTGACTATTACACATAATATCATCAGGAGGATAAAAATGCAAGACCTAATCTTACTCTCACAGTGCATAGATCTGCGTCCCTGTGCCACAGCGGCCCTCTCCTCCGCCGGGAAACAGACGAGGCAACGGCCAGACGCCCAGGCTCCGCCCATCTGCGATCGGCACAGCATGAGGACGGGACGGCCCCCTTCTGGGGGAGCCGCCCCGTCCTCATCGTCATAGCGCCTATGCCTGCCCTTGCCGGATCGACCCGAGGAAGTCCTCGATGATCCGATCCACCAGCTCGGGCTGGTCGGTATTGGAGTTATGCCCCGCATCCTTTATCCACCGGATATCGATGCCTGACGTCTCGTGCCAAGCTTTGTTGTATCGCTTCGTGGAACCGGCCTGGTCGCGTTCGCCGCATATCAAGAGCGCGGGACAGTCGATCTGATACGGCAGGTCCGCTTCCATGGCGTCGGCCAGCATCCGGAAGCCGTGGCCGGAAAGCCTGGCATAACGCTCCTTGTCCCCGTCGTACACCATCATGATATCGTGCATCAGTTCCCTGCCGTAGCCTGAGACCGCGCAGCCGTTGGTCCCGGACTTCAAGAGCGCACGCCACGGATACCAGCGGTATACGGGCTCCATGCGCTTGAGCAGCCAGATCTCCGCCGCCGTGACATACCGCCGCTGGAGCGGCGCGGAATCGATGGACACGAACCCCTTCAGCCTGCCCGGGAAGCGTTCTATGAACGCTTGTCCCACATAGCCTCCCATGGACTGTCCGATCGCCACCGGCTCGCGCACGCCCTCTTCCTCCAGGATCTCGCCGAGCCACCCGGCCTTGTCCATCAGGGAGAACCCCAACTCGAACGGCCAGGAGGCGCCGTGCCCCGGCGCGTCCCAGACCAGGACCGTATACCTGTCCGAAAAATACTCCACCTGCTTGTCGAACAGCCTGTGGTCGGCGGTCAGCCCCGGCAGGAACACCAGCGTATATCCGCCGTCCCTGTGTCCTTCGTTCATCCAGTAGTGGATGTCCCCGCAGGGCGTGGCGTGCACCTTCTCTTTCATACCCTGCTCCCCTCGGCCGCGGCGCGGCGGGACCGGGTCGATATCATCAGCCCTCATCCTCGATCAGACCATAGCCGCCGCCGTTGCGGCGGTACACCACCGCGAACGCGCCGCCGTCCTCGTCCTTGAAGGCGAAGAAGTTGTGGCCCAGCAGGTCCATCTGGAGGATCGCCTCGTCCACGGTCATGGGCTTGAGAGGGAACTTCTTGGTGCGCATCACCTGGAACTCGCCCTCCTCCACGTCGGGCACGAAGGAGGTCTCCTCCGCCGCTTCCGGCTGGACGAACGCCCCCTGGCGCAGACGCTTCTCCAGGCGGGTCTTGTGCTTGCGCAGCTGGCGCTCCATGGAGGTGACCGCCGCGTCCACCGAGGCGAACATGTCCGACGTGCTCTCCGCCACCCGGAGGATCGTTGGGCCGGAACGGATGGTGAGCTCCACCTTGTTCCGGTCCTTCTCTACAGAAAAGACCAGATTGGCCTCCGCCTCGTTCTTGAAATATCGGTCCAACTTGCCTACCTTCTTTTCGGCGTAGTTGTGGAGCGACTTGGGCAGATCGACCTTTTTGTCTGTGAACGTGAACTTCATGTGCTCAGCTCCTTTCGGTTGGGGGCGAGGGCCGCCCTCATATTCGTATTATAGCACGATCGCACGGGAATGGGCAATTCTTTTTTTGTATCTTTTCACATTTGGAAAGGGGGATCCCTTTCCTCCCGGACCGGTACAGGCACCCGGGCCCTGCCGGGCGCATAGCTTTGGTCGAGGGCCCTGCGCCCAGGGCCCGTGTCTGCGGAAAAAGAGAGGAGGAGCGGATGAAAAAAACGTTGATGGAACGGCTGGCCCGGCTGCTTTGCGTCAAATCGATGGTGACGCTGATCCTGACGGTGGTGTTCTCCATCATGGCGCTCACGGGAGAGATCGGCCAGGACTTCATGACGGTGTATACCGTCATCATCGCCTTCTACTTCGGCACTCAGCTGGAGCGGACGGCACAAAAAGGAGGCGGCGCGGGATGAAGCTGCTGGGATGCTTGCTCACGGCGAACGACTGCTACAAGACCAAACGGACCATACGCCCCAAGGGAGTGATGGTCCACTCCACCGGGGCGAACAACCCCACGCTCCGGCGGTATGTCCAGCCCCTGGACACCACACCGGGGCAGGAGGAGCTGCTGACCGCTCTGGGCGTGAACCGGAACGGCAACCACTGGAACCGTCCGGGCCTGGACGTGTGCGTCCACGGCTTCGTGGGCAGGCTGGCCGACGGCACGGTGGCGGCGGTACAGACGCTGCCATGGGATCACCGGGGCTGGCACGCGGGCACCGGCACCAGCGGCAGGAGCGCCAACGACACCCACATCTCTTTCGAGATGTGCGAGGACGACCTGACCGACCCAGACTATTTCGGCCGGGCGTACCGGACCGCGGTGGAACTCACCGCCATGCTGTGCGCCCGCTACGGGCTGGACCCCATGGCGGACGGGGTGGTGATCTGCCACCAGGACGGCTACCGCCGGGGGGTGGCGTCCAACCACGGGGACGTGTACAACTGGTTCCCCCGGTTCGGCATGGACATGAACGACTTCCGGGCGGACGTGGTCCGGGCCATGAGCGACGAGGATGAAGAGGAGGACGACGATATGGTGTATTATCAGACCCTGGCCGACGTGCCCGAGTATTACCGCACAGCGGTGGACAAAGCGGTGGAACAGGGCGCGCTGAAGGGCGAGCGCGAAGGCGTGCTCAACGTCTCCGAGGACCTGTGCCGGACGCTGACGGTGCTGGACCGGATGGGGGTCTTGGATCGGAAGGGCTGAGCCGCCATGAGCAGGTGCGGCACGGCGGCATACGAGAGTCGAAAAAGAGGACGCCTGATCGTTCAGGCGTCCTCTCCTTTATACCTTTCGCGGCGTGGGGGGACGCTCAGATGCCGGCGTCCTCCAATGAGATCTCGTCCACCTTCTCCTCGAATTCCTTCACCCAGAGCTTGCAGGCCCATTCGATCTCTTTGATCCTGGAACGGCCATAATATTTCCCGATATAACTCAGCTTGTTGGCCAAGTCCTTGTCCATGACCATCGTGAACTTTACCTCCACCATCATCACCTCACAGGCATTATACCAATGAGGCATCCATCCAGGGCGAAATCAGTATCGATATAATACTGTTTCTGTGGTGATATGATATCATACAGGACATAGGACACCCTGCATATCACTGCCAGTCGGTCCCTAGATGCCCCACGTCTGCCAGGGCCTACAGCCCCCTGAGACAGACGGGACGCCCGCCCAGGCGATCGGCCTGGACGGGCGTCTTTCCATCGATGGCTCTGGCGAGCCTCACTTTCCGGACTTGGGCGGGTTGGGCTCCACGGTATCGAACACGCTCTTGGCGCTGGCGCACAGCCCGGCCAGGCCCTGGAGCTCGCTGGGGATGATGATCTTGGTGGCCCGGCCGTCGGCGGCCTTCTGGAACGCCTCCAGCGCCTTGATCTTCAGCACGCCCTCGCCGGGGGCGGCCTCGTTGATGAGCTTGATGGCGTCGGCGGTGGCCTGCTGCACCTTCAGGATAGCCTCGGACTCGGCTTCGGCGGCCAGGATCTTGGCGGTCTTTTCCGCCTCGGCCTCCATGATCTTGGCCTGCTTGGCGGCGTCGGCCCGGAGGATGGCGGACTGCTTCTCGCCCTCGGCCACCAGGATCTGGGACTGCTTCTGGCCCTCGGCCTGGAGGATGGCCTCGCGGCGCTCGCGCTCGGCCCGCATCTGCTTCTCCATAGACTCCTGGATGTCGCGCGGCGGCATGATGTTCTTCAACTCCACACGGTTCACCTTGATGCCCCAGGGGTCGGTGGCTTCGTCCAGGATGGAGCGCATCTGGGTGTTGATGTGGTCACGGCTGGTGAGGGACTGGTCCAGCTCCAGATCGCCGATGATGTTGCGCAGGGTGGTGGCGGTGAGGTTCTCGATGGCGCTCATGGGGTGCTCGACGCCGTAAGTATACAGTTTGGGGTCGGTGATCTGGAAATAGAGCACGGTGTCGATCTGCATGGTGACGTTGTCCTTGGTGATCACAGGCTGGGGCGCGAAGTCCACCACCTGCTCCTTCAGGGACACGGTCTTGGCCACCCGCTCGATGAAGGGGACCTTCAGGTGCAGGCCCACCCCCCATACGGTGCGGAACGCGCCCAGACGCTCGATGACCACGGCCTTCGACTGCTGGACCACCTTCACGTTAGCGGCCAGGATGCCCAGGACGATGACGATGATGGCGATGGGGATCACGAACCCCAGGACGGAGCCCAGGTCTACTCCGGCGGACAGCGCGAGTGTTTTCATTTGACTACCTCCTTATATGTCATGACAAAGGTCTTTGCTCACCAATCTTTGGGCTCTGCTGCGGAGATCGGGGCGGCCAGAGGCTCCACGAACACCTTGACCCCCTCGATGCGCAGCACCCGCACCAGGGTGCCGGTGGGGATGGGGCCGTCGTCCTGGCTGCGGGCGGACCAGGTCATGCCCCGGATGATGACGGCTCCCTTGCCGTGTATGTTGTCGATGTCCTCGGTGACCTTGGCCTCCGCCCCGATCACCCGGTCGGCGTTGGTGGCCTCCACCTTATCGTTCAGGTAACGTTTGGCCAGGGGCCGCACGGCGGCCAGGCACAGCAGGCTCACTGCCAGGAACAGGGTGATCTGGATCCACAGCGCGCCGCCCAACAGAGCGGCGATGAGCGCTGCCAGCGCGCCCGCGGCGAACCAGATAGAGGTCAGCCCCACGCTGACGGCCTCGCCCCCTGCGAAGAGCAGCAGCAGCACCAGCCACACGATCTTTTGTATGGATCCCGCGTCGAACGGCATATCCAACACTCCTTTCTCGCTTCCATTTTATTGTATCACGGATATGCGCCGAGGGAAAGAAGTTTTTCACGCCCGCCCACATATTATTGTTGCCAGCGCTTCCATTTTACATTATACTAAGATCTGTGAAGCACTTCCCTCCCTGTGACATGATACTACACCCTCCACCTGATGTAAAGTCAAGGGACATCTTAAATTTTTTCGACGGAGCGTACTATGGACAAGACATTGCAGTTCGTCATACCCACCCTCATGGGGGTGGAGAGCACCGTGGCCTGGGAGCTGAAGAAGCTCGGCCTGTCCGGCGTGCAGGCCGAGAACGGCCGGGTGCTGTGTCAGGGCTCCCCTGCCGACATCCCCCGGATGGACCTGAACCTGCGCTGCGGGGCCCGGGTGTTGCTGTGCCTGGGCACGTTCCAGGCTCGCTCCTTCGAGGAGCTGTTCCAGGGCTGTGCCGCCCTGCCCTGGGAGGAGTTCATCCCCCGGGACGGGCGCTTCCCGGTGAAGGGATATTCCATCAGCTCCCAGCTCCACTCGGTGCCGGCCTGCCAGTCCATCCTGAAAAAAGCGCTGTGCGAAAGGTTAGGGCAGGTGTATGGTCTGGTCCAGCTCCCTGAGACCGGGGACTTATACCAGGTGCAGTTCTCCATCCTCAAAGATCGGGTCTCCTTGATGCTGGACACCTCCGGCGACAGCCTGTACAAGCGGGGCTACCGGGCCCAGAACATGGGCGCGCCCCTGCGGGAGACCTTGGCCGCGGCGCTGGTATCCCTGTCCAGGTACAAGGGGCGCGGCCCCTTCTGCGATCCCTTCTGCGGCTCGGGCACCATCCCCATCGAGGCGGCGCTCCTCGCAAAGGACCGGGCCCCCGGGCTGGAGCGCACCTTCGCGGCCCAGCGCTGGCGGTGGCTGCCCTCCCGGCTGTGGATGGACGCGGCGCAAGAGGCCATGGACCGGGAATCCCATGAGCGCTTCGAGATCTGGGGCGGCGACATCGATCCCGCCGCGGTGGAGCTCTCCCGGCACAACGCGGAGCTGGCCGGGGTGGCGGACACGGTACACTTCGAGGTGATGGACGCGGCGAAGTTCCATCGGGCCGAGCCGTCGGGCCGGGTGGTGACCAACCCGCCCTACGGCGAGCGCCTGCTGGAAAAGAAGGAGGCGGAGGAGCTGTACCGGAGCTTCGGGCGGGCCGCAGCCAAGCTCCCGGCGGGCTGGCAGGTGGACGTGCTGTCCTCCCACACCGAGTTCGAGCGCACGTTCGGCCGGCCTGCGGACAAAAAGCGGAAGCTATACAACGGCATGATCAAGTGCGACTTCTTCATGTACGGCCAAACGCATCGGCCCGCTGATGCAGCACAGAGAAAGAGGACGGGAGGAGCGGACGATGGAGCACATATTCATCATCAATCCCTCGGCGGGAAAGAAAAAAAGCACGAAGCTGCTGGAGGCTCGCATCCGTGAGCTGGACCTCCCCTGTCAGATCGTCTACACCCAGCGGCAGGGGGACGCCCGCCGCATCGCCAGCGAAGCGGCGCGCAGCGGCAGGGACGTGCGGCTGTACGCCTGCGGCGGGGACGGCACCCTCAACGAAGTAGTGAACGGCGCGGCCGGCTTCGCCAACGCCGCCGTCACCAACGTGCCCATCGGCACGGGCAACGACTTCCTGAAGATCTTCGGGCCGGAGAGCCGGGCGAGGTTCTCCGACCTCGCCGCCCTGTCCCGGGGGCCCCAGGCCGCGATGGACCTCATCGACTGCAACGGCCTGCTGGGCCTCGACATCGTATGCTGCGGGCTGGACTCCCGCATCGCCGTGGACAAGGACCGATACAACGCCCTGCCTCTGGTGAGCGGAATCGGGGCGTACATCCTCTCCCTGCTGGTCAACGTGATCTGCAAGGGCATCGCGCAGCCCATGGCCGTGGACTGCGGCGACCTGCATTTCGACGGCGAGACCACCATCGTCTGCGTATGCAGCGGCAGGTACTACGGCGGCGGCTTCATGCCCGTAGGGGACAACCTGCCCGACGACGGCCTGCTGGAGACGCTGGTGGTGCCTAAGGTGAGCCGTCTCACCTTCTTCCGGCTGATCAGGCAGTACGCCAGCGGGGGATACCGCGACTACCCCGACCTCATCTTGTACCGTCAAGGGCATTCCGTCTCCATCCGCGCTCAGAAGGAGCTGGTGGCCGTGGTGGACGGCGAACCTTTGCGGGCCAAGGAGCTGGACATCAAGCTGTCGGACAAGAAGGTGAACTTCTTCTATCCTGCCGGGTCGAGCTACGCGCCGAGGACATGAACATCCGGCGCAGGCCCGTATCGTCTCGTCTGGGATATCTCCGCTCTTCCTCAACGCCCGTCCGGCCCCATCCTCTCCAGCCGCTCCCGTTCCGCTTGGCTGAGGCGGTGGTAACTGGGCGTCAGGGCGGCGGCGGACACCAGTCCGCCCTCCCGGGCCAGCCTGAGCGCCGCACGGGCCACCCCCCACGCGGTCTGGTGGACCAGGTGAGGCGGCATGAGGCGGCAGGGCAGACCCTGGGACTCCAGCCACCGCTGGACCAGCGCTCCGCCGTCCCCCACCAGGATCTGCGTCCGACCGGACCCGCGCACCTCCCGGGCCAACTCCTCCAGCCCCATGGCCCGGTCCTCGGTGAGCCGGGACAACCCTCCGTCCTGCGCCTGGAACCGGGCGCAGTAGATCTGATCGCGCCGGGCGTCCATAGCGGCGCAGATCTCCCCCTCCAGGTGGGCACACTGCCAGGCCATGGACTCCAGCGTGGAGCAGGGCGCGCAGGGCTTCTCCCCCGGCCAGGCCAGCCCCTTGGCTGCGGCCACGCCGATGCGCACCCCGGTGAACGACCCGGGCCCTGCCGCCACCGCCACCACGTCCATCTCGTCCAGGGACAGTCCGGCGTTCTTCAGCAGGTCCGCCGCCATGGGCATGAGGGTGGCCGAGTGGGTCAGCCCGCTGTTCTGGAAGGACTGGGCCAGCAGCTTTTCGTCCTCCGTGACCGCCACGCAGGCGGTGACGGCCGAGCTCTCCAACGCGATGATCTTCACAGCCCCTGCACCCCCTCGATCCTGACGATGCGGTCGTCGTCCCCGTCCCCCCGGACGATGGACACCCGCACCGCGCCGTCCTCTATGGCCTCCGCCACGTTCTCGCTCCATTCCACGGCGCACACGCCTCCCCGGGCCAGGTAATCCTCCCAGCCGATGTGGAACAGCTCGTCGGCGCTGCCCAGCCGGTACATGTCGAAGTGGAACAGGGGCAGGCGCCCCCCCTCGTATTCGTTGACGATGGTGAAGGTGGGGCTGGTCACCCGCTCCTCCACCCCGAGGGCCTTGGCCATGCCGGCCACGAAAGCGGTCTTGCCCGCGCCCAGGTCCCCGGTGAAGGCCACCACCCGGCCCCCGGTCAAAGCCCCGGCCAGCCGTCCGCCCAGCGCCTCGGTCTCCTCCCTGCTGTGGGTGACGAATTCCATGTCCCTTCTCCTCCCGTGAAAGATCAAGATCCTGAAAACTCTTTCCGAATAGTATAGCATATCTCGCGGGAATGTGCTATACTAACTTGCAGTTTCCATCGGGAAAGGGGGGCGCCGCCTTGCAGCCGACACGCACATTGAAGGAGTTCTTCCAAAAGGGCGACGTGGTCCTGCTGCTCCTGTGCATCCTGGCCAGCCTCATGGGACTGGTGCTCATCTACAGCGCCACCCGTTACCGGGAGGGCCTCGCCGATTACCCCATGAAGCAGGCCATGTTCATCTGCCTGGGCATCGTGGCCTATATCTGGGTCACCTTCATCGATTTCGAGTTCCTGATGGAAAAATGGTGGTGGGTGTTCCTGGTGCTGGGGCTTGGCGTGATCCTGCTCATCGTCCGCTTCGGCGTGGACGACGGCACGGGCAACAAGAGCTGGGTCTACCTCCCCGGCGTGCCCTTCGGCTTCCAGCCCGGGGAGATCGCCAAGTTGTCCTTCATCGTGGTGCTGGCCTGGCTGATCAACAAAGAACGGCCCCGCGGGCTGGGGCGTTTCTCTTCCATCGTGAAATATGGGATGCTCACCTGCGTTTTCGCCGGCCTGCTGGCGGTGCTGTCCGGGGACTTCGGCATGGTGCTGGTCTACCTGTTCATCTTCGTCATCATGGCCTGGGTAGCCGGGGTGAGCAAGTGGTGGTTCATCGGCGTAGGCGCGCCTTTGGTGGGCGGGGTGGTCTTTTTGTGGCACTTCATCCTCCCCCGCATCGAGCGTTACTGGACGGACTACCGCATCATGCGTTTCCGGGTGGTGGTGGAGCACCTGAAGGGCAACTACCTGGACCCTCGGGGCACCGGCTGGCAGCAGAGCCGTTCGCTCCTGGCCATCGGCTCCGGCCAGCTCACCGGCATGGGCTACCTGCAAGGCAAGCAGACCCACTCCCCTTACTCCAACAGCCTGCCCGCCCGCCACACCGACTTCATCTTCGCCGTATGCGGGGAGGAGTTCGGCCTGGTGGGCTGCTGCGCGGTGCTGCTGATGCTGCTGGCCATCATATTGCGGTGCGTATGGGTGTCCCGCCGGGCCAAGAGCCATATGTCCGCCTATATCTCCATGGGCATCGCCGGGATGCTCATGGCCCAGACCATCATCAATGTGGCCATGTGCCTGTACGTCGGGCCTGTCATCGGTCTGACGCTCCCGTTCTTCAGCTACGGCGGCTCGTCCACCCTCACGCTGTTCATCGCCATGGGGATCGTGTCCGGCATCAAGATGCGGCCCTTGCCGAGCTGGCTGAAAGACCGCAGCCTGCTCTAGCCTTCCGGACAGATATGCGCACGTTCCTAGGAAAAGGAGCGTGCGCATATTTTTTTCCTTTTCGGCGTAAGCTAGTCCCATACTTCATACAAAGGAGGCTTTCCCTTTGAAGACCCGCATCACGATCTTATCCCTCTGCCTGACCGGGGCGCTGTTCGTACCGGCGCTGGCCCTGACCACCGCCACTGCCGAGGTGGAGAACGCCGCCCCCATCGCGGAGGACCTCACCCTCACCACCTATAAAGGGGTGGCCATCTCCAGCCGCTTCGCCGCCGTGGACCCGGAAGGGGACCTGGTCACCTTCCAGGTAGTGGACAGTCCCGCCCGGGGCCAGGTGGCCATGGACGAGAACGATCCCGCCGCGTTCACCTATACTCCCTATGAAGGGAAGAAGGGCAAGGACTCCTTCACCTATGTGGCCATCGACGCCAAGGGCAACACCTCCAAGCCCGCCACGGTGAAGGTCTCCATCCAGAAGCAGTCCACCTCGGTGAACTATTCCGACATGACGGGGGATCCCGCCCACTACGCCGCACTTCGTCTGGCGGAGGCCGGGGTATACACCGGCCGGAAGGTAGGGGATCTGTACTGCTTCGATCCCCAGGACAGCTTCACCCGGGAGGAGTTCCTGGCCATGGCCATGACCGCCGCCGGAAAGTCCCCCCTGGCCGACGTGACCCTCACCGGGTTCTATGACGACGGGGACATCTCCGCCTGGGCCAAGGGCTACGTGTCCGCCGCTCTGGTGGTGGGCACGGTGCAGGGCAGCCGCAACGACGCGGGCCAGACCGTGTTCGCCCCCGGCAGCGCGGTGACCCAGGCGGAAGCGGCGGTCATCATCGACCGGCTGCTGGCCACCGGGGACGTGTCCGGCGCCACCTCCACCTTCTCTGCGGAGACCGCTCCCGCCTGGGCCTACCAGTCGGTGGTGAACATGGAGGCGGTGTCCGTACTGAACAGCAGCACGGACCTGCACAAGTCCCTCACCCGCGCCGAGGCCGCGCAGATGCTGTCGGCCATGCTGGACGTGCTGGACAACCGCGACACCGGCGGCTGGTTCCGCTGATCCTGGATACGTGCGCGCCCTCCCACGGGCCGCGCTCCTGAAAACGGCGCCGCCGGGAAAGACCCGGCGGCGCTGTCATCATCCGTCCATATCGAAGGGCGGGGCCTCCCGCTCCTGCGGGAGCGCGTCCCCCTCGAAGGGCAGCTCGTCGGGGACGGCGGGCACCATGCCCTGGCGGTACTGCATCTCCGCCCACTGCTCCTTCGTGATGAGCAATTGACGGGGCTTGGAGCCCTCGAAGGGCCCTACGACCCCCTTCTCCTCCATCTGATCCACCAGACGGGCGGCCCGGCCGTACCCCAGCTTCAGCCGGCGCTGGAGCATGGACACGGACGCCTGCCCCACCTCCAGCACCACGTCGATCGCGGCGGGCAGCAGCTCGTCGTAGTCGTCCCCGCCACCCGGCTCGGACCCGCCCACGCCCTTGGCGGCTTTGTCCTTGTCCTCGGCGTTCTTCTCGATCTCGTGCATCACCGACTCGTCGTACCGGGCCGCGGCGCCGTCCTTGATGAACTCCACCACGTTGGCCACCTCCTCCTCCGAGATGAAGCAGCCCTGCACCCGCAGCTTGTCCTCTCCCAAGGGGGCGTACAGCATGTCGCCCTTGCCCACCAGCTTCTCCGCGCCCACTGTATCCAGGATGATGCGGGACTCCAGGCTGGAGGCCACCGCGAACGCGATGCGGCTGGGGATGTTGGCTTTCATCAGGCCGGTGATCACGTCCGCCCTGGGGCTCTGGGTGGCGATGACCAGATGTATCCCCGAGGCGCGGCCCATCTGGGCCACCCGGCAGATGGATTCCTCCACTTCTTTTGCCGCCACCAGCATCAGGTCAGCCAGCTCGTCGATGACCACTACGATCTGGGGCATGGGCTCCAGGTCGTCCCGTTTCCGGGCGTGGTTGTTGAAGGAGGCCAGGTCCTTGGCCCCCACGTCGGAGAACCGTTGATACCGCTTCATCATCTCGCTCACCGCCCATTGCAGGGCCCCGGCGGCCTTCTTCGGGTCGGTGACCACCGGGATGAGCAGGTGGGGGATGCCGTTGTACACGCTCAGCTCCACCATCTTGGGGTCCACCATGATGAGGCGGACCTCCTCCGGGGTGGCCTTATACAGCAGGGAGATGATGAGGGAGTTGGTACACACCGATTTGCCCGAGCCGGTGGTGCCCGCGATGAGCATATGGGGCAGGCGGGCGATGTTGCCCACGATGGGAGCGCCCCCGATGTCCTTTCCCACGGCGAACGACACCTTGGACGGGCTGTCGGTGAACGTTTTCGAGCCGATCACGTCCCGGATGCACACCGGGCTCACCTGCCGGTTGGGCACCTCGATGCCCACGGTGGAGATCTTGTCCGGGATGGGGGCCACCCGCACGGCGGACGCCCCCAGGGCCAGCGCGATATCGCCGGACAGGTTGGTGATCTTGTTCAGTTTCACCCCCTGGTCCAGCTCCAGCTCATACCGGGTGACGGCGGGGCCGCGGATGACGTTGACGATGCGGGCGCTCACCCCGAAGGACTGCAAGGCGTCCTGGAGGCGCTGCTGGTTGGCGTGGAGCTCCCCCTCCGCAGCGGAGGCGTTCCCGCCCCGCCCTTCGTTGAGCAGGGACACGGGCGGATAGCGGTAAGCGGGCGGCTCCTGCTCCAGCCCCGCCTGGATCGTGCGGGAGATGTCCTGCACCTCCTTCTGCGCTTCCGCCGCCGCGTTCCCCGGGCGGACCGCTCTGGGGACCTCCGGCTCCCGGATCACCGGGGGCGGCAAGGGCTCTTCCGGCTCATGGACCGCCGGAGGCGGCAGGGGCTGCTCCGGCGCGGCGGGGACAGCGCCGTGCTCCTCCCGGATGGGCGTGGGCGCGGGGGGCGGCACCAGATCGTCCACCGTCATGGGCGGCGCGGCCACCGGCTCCGGCCTGGGGGTCCGCGGGGGCTCCTTCATGGGGCGCAGCTCGGGCACGTCCTCATACTCAGGGGCCTCCTCCTCGGGCGCCTCCTCCTGGCCCGGTGCGGCCACCCCAGCGACCTTATCGAAAAAGGACTTCTTGCGCACGGTGGCCACAGGCTTGGTGGGCTTCTTCGTCAGCAGGGGCCCGTCGTCCACCGGGATGTCGATGGCTCCCTTGTGCTTGACGGGGACAGGGGCCGGCACGGGCTCCCGCCCCTTCCTGGCGGGCTTTTCCGGATAGTCCTCCGGGTCGTACTCCACCCGGCTCTCCTTCCGCTCCCGGATGTAGTCCAGGACGTCCGACGGAGTGAGGCGCAGGGCGCACAGCGCCGCCGCCGCCAGGAGCAGCAGCAGGACGATCGCCGCCCCTACCGTGGTGAAGGCGAAGCGGAAGGCCATGGCGAGCATACCCCCCACCACGCCGCCGGAAGCGGCGGCCCTGCCGTCCTTCCAGAGCCGGACGAAAAAGTCCAGCCCCCACTCATACGAGGTCTGGCACAGCAGGAGGTGGAACACCGCGCCCACCAGTACCGGCAGGCTCAGCGTCCCGGCCACCCGCAGGCGGACGGGACGGCCGCGGTGGAAGATGAGGATGTACGCCGTCGCGAGCAGCAGGGGCGGGGCCACGTAGAAGCCGTAGCCGCACAGCCCTTTGAGCAGATCGCAGAACAGGGCGATGATCGCCCCCTCGTCCGTCTTGAAGTAGCCGATGGCCCCGAACAGGGCCAAGAGCAGGCATACCGCCCCGCCCACCTCCCGGCGGTAGGGCTTTTTCTGGGGCGCGGCCTTCCGGGCCGAGGCTTTGCCCCTGCCCTGGGACCTGGACTTGGACTGAGACGAGCTGCGTCTGCCGCCGTTCCTGGACGTGGACGACGCGCGGCTGCCGGAGCCGCCTGCACTGCTCGGAGTTTTCTTTTGTGTGGAAGCCATTTGGGGGAACCTCCCGTCTCTTTATACCGCAGGGCTGTAGAAGAAGCTGCCGATCAGCGCGACCGCGCCCACGATCCAGCAATAATACGCGAAGCTGCCGAACTTGCCCTTGTCCGCCAGCAGCTTCACCAGCGAGATGGAGAAATAGCCCACCACCCCGGCGATGAACATGCCGGTCAGGTACATGGGCAGCAGTTCGGTATCGACGCCGCCCGCGCCCGCTACCTTCACCACTTTGAGCAGGGTGGCTCCCAGCACGGCGGGCAGGGACAGCAGGAAGGAGAAGCGCACGGCGAAGTTCCGGTCGAAGCCCAGGGCCATCCCGGCCGAGATCGTCGTGCCGGACCGGGACAGGCCCGGGATGGTGGCCATCCCCTGGGCCAGCCCCACCAGCAGTACGTCCTTCACCGTGGCGGTGCGGGCGGTCTTGCGCCCGCCGCCGTACCGGTCGGACAGGAACAGGACGCAGCCCGTGACCATGAGCATGACGGACACGAACACCGGGTTGGCGCCCAGCCCCTCCACGAAGCCCTCCATAGGCAGCACCAGGAACAGCGGGAGGGTGCCCAGCACCAGCAGCAGCACCAGCCGCCGGGCCTCGGGCGGACCGCCCCGCTCCCTGCGCCGGGAGGACAGCGCGGCCAGCCCCCGGAAGAACTCCACCACCATCTCCGCGATGTCCTGCCGGTACACCACGCACACCGCGATCAGCGTGGCGAAATGGAGCAGGATGTTGTACAAAGCGTCCGGCTCTTCCATGCCGAAGAAATATTGCAGCAGGGACAGATGCCCCGAGCTGGAGATGGGCAGGAACTCCGCCACGCCCTGCACGACGCCTAACACGATCGCCATCCAAAAAGTCAATGCGCTCACCTCGATCAAACTCCGCCGTCTGGAGCGGCGGGCCGCCTGCTTCCCCCGCGGCGCGGAGGGAGCGGCGCTATCAATAAACAAAACTGATATATTATATTAGCACACCTCGACGGAAAATTCCAGCATAAATCCGGATCCCTCCCGTCCGGGCCGCAAAAGCTCGGGGCCTCCCCTGCGGAGAGGCCCCGAGCCCTCATATCTTCTTCCACACCGCCCCGCCGGGCACGTCGGCGATCTCGATCCCCTGGGCCTTCAGTTCGTCCCGGATCCGGTCCGCCTCGGCGAAATCCTTGGCCTTTTTGGCCTGGGCCCTCTGGAGCACCAGCGCGTCCACGGCCGGGTCGCCCTCGCCCTGGACGGTGAAACCGCCGGAGGAGGACGCCGTCTTGGCCTGGGCCGCCTCCTTTTCCCGCAGCGCCGCAGCCTTCTCCAGCAGGGACAGGGACAGCACCCGATCGAAGCTGGCCAGGACGGCCCGCTTGGTGGCGTCGCCCACCGGGGCCTTGAGCACATCGTACAGGCAGGTGATCCCCATGGAGGTGTTCAAATCGTTGCCCACTTGGGCGAGGAACTTCTCCTTGAACCGGGCGGCGGCGGTCTCGTCCACCTCGCCCTCCTCGCCGGTGAGGGCGGCGATCCGCTTGATCAGCTTATCATAGGCCCCCGCGGCGTTGTCCAGGTTCTCCCAGGAGAACACCAGCCCCTTGCGGTAGTGGGACTGCAGGCAGAAGAAGCGGTAGGCCAGGGGATCGTAGCCCTTCTCCTCCAGCAAAGAGACGGTGAGGAACTCCCCTTTGGACTTGGACATCTTCCCCGAATCGGTGTTGAGATGATGGACGTGGAACCAGTGCCCGCACCAGGGGTGGCCCAGGTACGCCTCGGACTGGGCGATCTCGTTGGTGTGGTGGGGGAAGGCATTGTCCACGCCGCCGCAATGAAGGTCCAGGTACTCCCCGTTGTACTTCATGGAGATGCAGGAGCACTCGATGTGCCAGCCGGGGTAGCCGACCCCCCAAGGGGAGTCCCATTTCAGGGCCTGGTCCTCGAACTTGGACTTGGTGAACCAGAGGACGAAGTCGTTCCTGTTGCGCTTGTTCCGGTCCTCCTCCACGCCCTCGCGCACGCCCACCGCCAAGTCCTCCTCGTCATGGTCGTTGAACACATAATAGCGTTCCATCTTCGAGGTGTCGAAGTACACGTTGCCCCCGGCCACATAGGCGTACCCTTTGTCGAGCAGGACGGACACCACCCGGATGAACTCGTCGATCAGTCCGGTGGCGGGCTGCACCACGTCGGGGGTCTTGATGTTCAGCTTGGCGCAGTCGTCGAAGAAGGCGTCGGTATAGAACTTAGCGATGTCCATCACCGACTTGTTCTCTCGCTTTGCCCCCTTGAGCATCTTGTCCTCGCCGGTGTCCGCGTCGGAGGCCAGGTGGCCCACGTCGGTGATGTTCATCACCCGGTCCACCTCGTAGCCCTCATAGCGCAGGAACTTCTCCAGCACGTCCTCCATGATATAGCTGCGCAGGTTGCCGATGTGGGCGAAGTGATAGACGGTGGGGCCGCAGGTGTACATCTCCACCCGGCCGGGCGTGTGCGTGCGGAACTCCTCTTTCTTGTGCGTGGCGGAATCGTAAAGATACATGATATCGTCCTCCCTTTCAGGTGTCGTCCTCTTTCGTGCATACGGCGCAGGAGCCCTTCCCCCGCCGCCCTTCGATGTGGCACTGATCCAGCAGCTTCTCCAGCGTCTCCACCCGGTCGGACAGTGCCGCCAGCCGTTCCAGGGTCGGGCTCTTCACGCTGGTCTGGTCCACCTCGTCGACATAGCGGGTGGACCGCCCGGCGATGCGTACGATCTGGGCCGGGATGCCCACGGCGGTGGCGTCGGCGGGCACCTCGCTGAGCACCACGGCGTTGGCCGCGATGCGGGAATTGTCCCCCACCTTGAAGGGCCCCAGCACCTTGGCCCCCGTAGAGATCAGCACGTTGTTCCCGATGGTGGGATGGCGCTTGCCCTGGTCCTTGCCGGTGCCCCCCAGGGTGACGCCGTGATAGATGAGGCAGTCGTCCCCCACCTCGGCGGTCTCGCCGATGACGATGCCCATGCCGTGGTCGATCACCAGCCGCCTGCCCAGCTTCGCGCCCGGGTGGATCTCGATGCCGGTCCAGAACCGGCTCCACTGGGACACAGATCGGGCCAGGAACTTCAGCCCACGGCAGTACAGGAAGTGGGCCAGTCTATGGTAAAGGGTGGCGTGCACGCCGGGATACAGCAGGAAGATCTCCAGCCTGCTCCGGGCCGCCGGGTCTCGGGCCTGATAGGCCCGCAGGGTCTCGCCCAACCGGGTCATAGATCGATCCCTCCTTCAATAAAAAAAGCCTCCCACGCCCGGCAGGGCATGAGAGGCGGATCCAAGATCCGCGGTTCCACTCTCGTTTATCGCTCGCGGCCGTGACGTGGCCGGACGGAGGGCGCGTGATGTCCCCCTCGCTCCCGCTCGCATTTCGCCCAGATCTTCCACGAGGGCCGCTCTCAGCCAGCGGCGGCCCCTCTCTGACGCTTCCGAAACGGACTACTCCCTGCGTTCATCGCGATATTCGGTTTTCCGCTGTCCCAATATATTATCACAGCCCCCAAAGGGTGTCAACCCTGAGCGCAGGCAGGCCCCTTCTGCTTTTCGCGTCGATGAGCGTACGCACCGGCGGCCTCGATGCCCCCGGCTTGAAACCGGATGACAGGTATGATATGATCGTTCCATGGGTCGGCAGTCAGAGGAGGTCATATATATGGCTACGTTCTATTTCATCCGCCATGGTCAAATGGATACGTCCATGGCAGGCAAAAAGTTTTATAAAGGTTTCGCCTATAATATGATGACATTGTCCGAAAAAGGGATCGAACAGATCCATGAGGCCGCAAAAGACAGCCGGCTCCGAAATGCCGAGCTGGCGATCACGTCGCCATATGGCCGGGCGATGCACAGCGCAGCCATCCTGTCAAAAGAATTGGACATCGAGATGAGGGTAGAGACCGATCTGCATGAATGGTTGGCGGACAGCGTCTCATATGGATATCTGCCTGACGATATGGCGGAAGATTCCTACAGGAGCTTGACGGAAAATCACGGCCATCACCCAAAAGGAGCACATTGCCTTTGGGAATCTGCAGACCAGATGAAGGAACGGGTGATGGCTGTCCTGGATAGATACAAAGACCATCGTGCAGTCATCGTCGTGTGTCATGGAACGCTCATGCAGTATGTCTTGGGGATAGAGCATCCGAAAAACGGGTGGATCGAGGAATTGCGCTATTGATATGGCTCCCGGTTTGCCGGGCGGTCGCCGATACGAGCGCAGGGCGGGATACGGACCGCCTCGCCTTGGGGTTGCGCGTGGATGCCGATCCTGGTATGCTGGAGGAAAAAGGGGGCGTCATCTTTGTACATATTCGATCTGGACGGCACCATCACCGATACCAACGGCCTGTGGCTGAAGGTGGACGAAGCGTTCCTGGCCCGGCGGGGCCTGGCCCACACACCGGAATACCAGCGCACCGTGGAGCACTCCATCTTCCCCGTGGCGGCACAATTCACCAAGGACCATTACCAACTCCCCGAGAGCCCCGAGGACATCATGGCGGAGTGGGAGGCGCTGGCCGGACAGCACTATCGGGAAACCGCCGCCCTGAAGCCCGGCGCGGAGCCTTTCCTGCGCCAGTGCGCCGGGGAGGGCCGTCCCATGGCCATATTCACCGCCTGCCGTCCCGCGCTGTGCCGGGCGGTGCTGGAGCGGTCCGGGCTGCTGGAGCTGTTCTCCCACATCGTGTTCGCCGAGGAGATCGGCCTGGAGAAGCGCGACCCGCGATGCTTCGTGCGGCTGAGCGAGCTGATCGGCGCTCCCCTGGAGCAGTGCGTGCTGTTCGACGACAGCCCGGACAACTGCGCCACCGCCGCCAGGGCCGGCATGGACGTGGTGGGGGTGTACGACGACTATTACGCCGACCGCCAGGACGAGCTGAGGGCGGTGTGCCGCCGGTATGTCCGCTCCTTGGAGGAGCTGGTCCGGAAATGAGCCCATTGGCAAGACCTGCCTTCGCCACATAGGATATGAGGCAAAGGAGGTGTGAACATGGAAGATATGATCCCATGCTCGCTGAAAGACCAAGAGGTGTTCCAGCGGGTATGGCAGCGGGTGATGGCGGGCCGGCCGGAGGCGGACTGCCCCATCCAATCCGGTCCCTCCGGCTGGGAAGGCGATCTGTCCTGTCAATGCCTGGAGGACCTGATGCACCGGCGCGGAGAAGGCGTCTCCCCGGCGTGTGCGCGCTGGGAGGAGCAGTCCCAGCCCGTCCAGCCCGAAGGGCCGGAGGAGACGGCGCCCGCGCCGGTGCAGCCTGAGCCGCCTGCCCGGGAGCCCGCGCCGGAGCCCCCTGCCCCGGAAGCCCCCGCGCCGGAAGCTCCTGCCCCGGAGGTCCCCGCCCCGGAGCCGTCCTGCCCGTGCAGCGGACCTGCGCAGGGCCTGCCGGAAGCGGAGGGCCCCCACCGCAACAACGACATGCCCCGCTTGTGGGAGGAGCCTCAGCCCGCCGACGACCGGACCGCCCGCCTGCGCCGCCATGTGATGGAAGCGCTGGAGGGCTGGCAGTTCTATCGCCATCTGGCCCGGAGGACCCGGGGCGCAGACCAGCGTGCGCTCAATGCCATGGCGGGGGAGCTCCACCGCCATGCCCGCAAGCTGTCGGCTGCATACTTTTTGCTCACCGGACTGCGGTACTGGCCCAGCGAGCTGCTCGCCGTGCCCGCCATCCCCTCTTACTGGGGGGCGCTGCGCACGCGGCATCAGGCGGAACAGCGGCAGGAGGGCGCATTCCATCTCGCCCAGGACGACTGGGAGGACCCGGACCTGCTGTCTCTGTACGGTGAACTCATAGAAGGCTGCCAGCACCGGTGCCATCAGCTCCGGGGCCTGCTGGAGCGGGACGATACTTAAAACCGGACCGGTCCGGGCCGTCGTGCGCGGCGGGGCCGGATCCTCCAAAGCGGAGCGCCGGAGCTCATAGGGCCCCGGCGCTCCCTTTTCGTCCCCTGCGTCATCCAGGCGGACGCCGGCCGCACGTTGACGTTTGGGGCCGGCTGTGATAAGATCAGAGCGACAGGAGTGATGGAAATGAAGAAATTAGGGTTGGTCGGCGGGATGGGGCCTGGATCCACCGTGGTCTATTACCATGACATCGTATACGGGGTACAAGAACGGGTCGGGAAAGAGTCCTTCCCCGGCCTGACCATCGAAAGCGTGGACGTGTTCCAGATCTTGCGTCTTTGCGGGGAACGGGACTACGACGGTCTGACGGACTACCTCCTCCAAGCCATCGACGTTCTGGCGCGCAGCGGCGCCCAGTTCGCCGCCCTGACTGCGAACACCCCTCATATCGTATTCGACCGTCTGCAAGGATCGTCGCCGATCCCACTGATCAGCATGATAGGATCCGTCCGCAAGGAGGCCATGCGGTCGGGCCTGAAGAAGATCGGCCTATTGGGCACCATCTTCACCATGACGCAGGACTTTTTCAAGCGGCCTTTCCTGGACACCGGGATCGATATCGTCGTGCCCTCCGGCGAGGAGATGGACTATATCCATCAAAAGATCTCATCAGAGCTGGAGCACGACATCGTAAAGGAAGAGACCTTGGCCCGCTTCCAAACGATCGTGTCGCGTATGCGCGCGGAGGACGGCATCGAGGCAGTCGTCCTGGGCTGTACGGAGCTCCCGCTCTTGCTGAACAGCGAGACCTGCCCTGTCCCGTGCCTGGACGCCATGCAGATCCACATCCAGGACCTCATCGATGAGATCCTGGCCCCGGCCGATCCCGGCCGTCCGCTTTGAACGAGCCGTATGGGGAGTGTCCAAGCTAAAGCTATTATGATAATAAGGGATCACGAGAAAACAAACGATAGAGGAGTGCGGCATATATCACACCATCGAGCCAAAACGCCATGAGTATCCTGAAGGAACCAAAGAACTGGCGATCAAAATGTACTACGGGGGAGTCAGCGGCCGCAGCGTAGGAAAGATACTTGGGATGAACAGCTCCAATGTCATGAATCAGATAAAAAAGGCCCTTCGGACCGAGGGACCTGAAACGATATCCACGATCAGGGCAAAAACTGTGGAACTGGATGAGTCATACTGGTTTCTTGCGTACAAACTACGGACGGAAACCCGGGAAAATGTCTACCTCATGACGATGGTGCATCGAACTCCCCGGCAGATCGTAGAGCATGTCGTGAGCCGGAACAGATCATCCAAGACGATCCAGCGGATGGTCGATGCTGCTCCTGAGGCAGAGCATCATTGCACAGATGGGCACTCTGGATATCTGGATGTGGTCGATCCAGGAAGGCATATTTATACATTCACAATAAAAATGACACTCAAGCTGTCTTAGCTGTTTTCGTACGGGCCTATGATCGCTTCGGACTCCAAAAGCACCTCTATCGTTCCAGACATCCAGGTACTTCTGTCCCCTTTTCTGTTTTTGACTTCCTTTGACTGCGTGCTTGGACACTCCCACTTTTGCACGCAGCCTTGACACCGGCTCCACTTTCCGCTATGATAGGTGGGAAAAGGTCGGCATGAAGCTGGCCGCAGGGCGCCGGAGCGCCTGTGCCCCTCGCGTTTTTCCATATCTGCGATCTGTGTGCCAGGAAGGCGCGCGCTTTCTCCAAGAGAAAGGGCGTGCTTTTTTTGCCTGCACCGATCCCATCTTTGAGGAGGTATCCCCATGTCGTCGATAAAAAAGATCACGTTCTGCGCGATCTGTACCGCTCTTTGCAGCGTGCTGCCCCCGGCGTTCCACATGCTGGCCTTGGGCAGCGTGTTCTCCCCCATGCACATCCCGGTGCTGCTGTGCGGCCTGGTGTGCGGCTGGCCCTACGGTGCGTTCTGCGGCGTGGCCGGACCCATCGTGGCCAGCATGATCACCGGGATGCCGCCCACAGCGGCCCTGGTCCATATGATCCCAGAGCTGTGCGTATACGGCCTGGTCTGCGGCGTGCTGATGGAGCTGGTGCACACCGGGAGGCCCTATGTGGATGTCTATTGCGCCCTGGCGCCTGCCATGCTGCTGGGCCGGGTGGCTGGAGGCGTGGCCCGTGCGCTGTTCATGCTGGGCGGCGGGCAGTCCTACTCCTTGGCCCTGTGGGCGGGAGCGTATCTGGTGGAGGCCGTCCCGGGGATCGTCCTGCACCTGCTGCTGGTGCCGGCATTGGTGGCGGCGCTCACCCGAGCCGGTCTGATCCCGCCCCGCAGCCTTGGGAAGCGGCCGGACAAGGAAGCGGCCGTCTGAACCCCCAAGTCCGGTCGGGGAAACGCTGCATCCGCCCCGATGGGTGGCAGCAGCCCCCGTTTTTCGCGAGTCCCAATTTGACTTTGTGTTCCCAGTAAACTGAATTGAATCAATATCACAAATCGGGAGGTAATAGTTAGTGATTAGGTGGGAGTGCTATATAGAAGAATATGAATCTAAAAACGGGCTAGCAGCACATTTGAGGGATAAGAAAACAAACAAAAAAATATCAATACAAGCAACTTCTTTAGAAGCGAAGATGCGCCTTTTACAATTTCTTGGTGGAGCAAAGGCTTATAAAGATGTGATGCCAACTGTATTTGACCGTGATGGTGAGGACATCGTAGCAGTTTATGGCATAAAACAGAAGGAAAACAAGAATACGATATTTATAGATACGGATAAAGATGGCGGTGGATATCGGTTTGAATAAAAATACAGCAGGGTATGATTATGAAGCATCAGGAACATAAAAATAAGTTGGGAGTTTCGCGCGAAGACCCAAAAGAGAACGATCGGAGGCGTCGTCATGCTCCATGAGGAACTGCGGCAGGTGCTGGCCGCGCACGCCCGGCGATATCCCGCGATGGCCCCTGCCGATGGGGTGAAGCTGATCTACCAGAACGAGTTCGGCAGCGGACATCTCATCGCCGATCCCGACCAGAGCTTGGACAGGCTCCGGGCGGAGTTCGCGAGCGTCCCCCGCGATCCTGCCGCTGCGTTGGCGGAGGACATCGGGAACGGCCTGGTGCGGATCCAGCTCCAGGGCCTGGACCCGGAGAGCTACCCGTTGGAGGCGCTGGACCGGGATCTCATCCGCTCGGCGCGGCTCCGCCGAGGCAGCATGGACGCGTTCCTGGAGAAACTGGATGTGCTGCGCCAACTGGCCCAGGAAGGGGCCTTCGGCTTCTCGGCTGGGGAGCTGGAAACGTACCTGGGCCCTTATCTGGCGTCCGGCTGTCCGCCGGTCTCCCACAGCGCGGGATATCGAGCGGCGTACCGGCCCGCCTACCGGGTGGTGCTCCGTTCGGTCTGCCTCACTCTGATGGTACAGGAGGTACGGGAGCTGAGCGAACGCCGGGGCCGGGCCATCGTGGCGCTGGACGGCCGGTGCGCCTCCGGCAAGACGACCCTGGCCGCACGTTTGGGGGAACGGTATGGCTGGAGCGTCGTCCATATGGACCACTTCTTCCTTCGTCCCCAGCAGCGTTCCCCAGAGCGGTATGCCCAGCCCGGCGGCAACGTGGACCACGAGCGGTTCCTGGAGGAAGTGCTGCTCCCTCTGCGCCGGGGAGAGAGGCCGGTATACCGGCCCTTCGATTGCCATACGCAGCGGCTGCTGGAGCCGGTGGATCTCTCACCAGCCCCGGTGGTGCTGGTGGAAGGCTCCTACGCCTGCCATCCCGCCCTGTGGGAGCACTATGACCTGCGGGCCTTCCTCCGTGTGGATCGGGCGTGCCAGGCGCGGCGCATCGCCGCCCGGGAGGGGGCGGAGAGCGCCCAGACGTTCCGGGAGAGATGGATCCCACTGGAGGAGCGGTATCTCTCGGCCTACGATGTGGCGTCTCGGTGCGACTACCGTCTGGAGGGACAGGACGGAAGTGCGTGACCATAACGGAGCAAAAAGGAACGGCTGCGGCAGGAGGGGAGGACCCTCTTGCCGCAGCCGTTTTTCCTGGGCCGGTCCGGGCGCCGCGCCAGGCTCACCAGAGGAGGAGACCGGCCACCAGTAGGACGGACACCGCGCCCCGGACGATATGATGGGATGGATGGAGCTTCCCCGCCCGCTTCCCGTTGAGGTATGCCGCGAAGCAGGCGAGCAGGCAGCCCGTCCCGGCAGACAGCGCGTCCACGTAGGGGATCGCCGATCCCCCGATGAGGTGGACGGCCGCGGCGCAGACGACGGCGATGCCCCCGCACGCCATGATGACGGCGCTGCCTCGGGCGGCGGGCTCGCTGGATCGGTACTGGCTGGCCGCCGCCACGAGATGCAGCAGGCCGAACAGGACGGCTAGGACGCCGATCGTGATACGCATAGGCTCCTCCTCACAGTTTTTTGATGAACCGCTCGGTGTATCTCAACATCAGGCGTTTGACGCCCGCGCTCTCGAAAGCGATCTCCAGCAGCACGTCCCCGCCCACCTTCTGGACGGAGCGCACCATGCCCCGGCCAAAAGCCTTGTGCTCCAGCCTGTCCCCCTTCTGATATTCAGACACAGGCCCGGGGGCGCTGGTGAAGGAGCTGGGCCGGGGGGCGGGCCGGGCGGGCGGCTTCTGCGGGCGGCTGGGGACATAGGTGCTGCGCCGCTCCCCGCCGCCGTAGTCGGAGCGTGGCTGGGCCTGCCGGTAGGGCTCCCGCCAGGTGGAGACCTGGGGCGCGGCCGACCGCGTATCGTCCCAGTCCTCCTGGGGCGCGGGGTCCAGGTAGGACCGGCCCGACTGCTCCAGCAGCTCCGCCGGGATCTCTCCGGCGAACCGGGAGGGCCGGTTGTTGCTGGTGCGGCCGAAGAGCATCCGCTGCCCCGCGCAGGTGAGGTACAGCCGCTCCTTGGCCCGGGTGAGGGCCACGTAGCACAGCCGCCGCTCCTCCTCCATCTCCTCCGCCTCGCCGATGGCCCGGATGCCGGGGAAGATGCCCTCCTCCATGCCCACCACGAACACCGTGGGGAACTCCAGCCCCTTGGCGGAGTGCATGGTCATCATCACCACCGCGTCCTCGTTCGGATCGTGGTCGTCCAGATCGGTGTACAGCGCGATCTCGTCCAGGAAGCCGGCCAAAGAGGGCTCTCCTTCGTTGTTCTCTATGTAGCCGTGGATGGAGGTGAGCAGCTCCCGCACGTTCTCCAGCCGGGTGCGGCTCTCGGCGTCGTCCTTGGCCTGGAGCATGGCGGCGTAGCCGGTCCTGGCCACGACCTCCTCATAGAAGTCGGGCAGGGCCATGGTCTGGGACAGGGCGGCGAGCTCGTCGATCATGGCCGTGAACTGGACCAGCTTCCCGGCGGGTTTTTGCAGCTCGGGGTAGATCCCGGCGCTGGAGATCACGTCCCACAGGGAAAGCCCCCGCGCTCCGGCGATGGTCCGGGCCTTCTCCACCGTGGCCTGACCGATCCCCCGGGGAGGGACGTTGATGATACGGCTCAGCCGCAGGTCGTCGGCGTGGTTCTGGATGGCGCACAGATAGGCCAGCATGTCCTTGACCTCGGCGCGGTCAAAGAACCGGGTGCCGCCGACGATCCGGTAAGGGATGCCGTTGCGCTTCAAGGCCACCTCCATCAAGTTGGACTGGGCGTTCATCCGGTAGAGGATGGCGTGGTCGTTCCAGTGCGCCCCGGCCCGGTAGTCCTCCATGAGCTTGTTCGCCACGAACCGGGCCTCGTCGTTCTCGTTCATGGCGGTGTAGAGGCACACCTTTTCCCCCGTGTCCCCCGCCGTCCACAGCTCCTTGCCCTTGCGGCCCTGGTTGTGGCGGATCACGGCGTTGGCCGCGGCCAGGATGTTCTTGGTGGAGCGGTAGTTCTGCTCCAGGCGGATGGTGCGGCAGCCCTTGTACTGGTCCTCGAAGGAGAGGATGTTCTCGATGGTGGCTCCCCGGAAGCGGTAGATGGACTGGTCGTCGTCCCCCACCACGCAGATGTTCTCATAGCCCCCCGCCAGAAGGGAGGCCAGGAGGTATTGGAGGTTGTTGGTGTCCTGATACTCGTCGATGAGGACGTAACGGAACTTGCGCTGGTAATAGGCGAGGGTCAGCTCGTCCTTTTGCAGCAGCCGGACGGTGTGGAGGATGATGTCGTCGAAATCCAGCGCCCCGGCCTCCCACAGCCGCCGCTCGTAAGCGGCGTACAGCTTGGCGATCTTTTGCAGGCGGAAGTCCCCGGACCGCTCGCAGTCCTGCGCGAAGTCGGCGGACGACTGCAGCTTGTCCTTCGCTCGGGAGATGGCGCTGAGCACGGAGCGGGGCGGGAACGCCTTGTCGTCGAAGCCCAGCTCCCGGATACACTCCTTCATCACCCGCTGGGAATCGTCGGAGTCGTAGATGGTGAAGGAGGAGGGGAAGCCCAGCTTCTCGATGTCCCGGCGCAGGATGCGCACGCAGGCGGAGTGGAAGGTGGAGGCCCATACGTCCCGGACGGCGGGGCCCAGCAGCCGTTCCAGCCGGGCTTTCAGCTCTCCGGCGGCCTTGTTGGTAAAGGTGATGGCGATGATGGACCAGGGGGCGGCGGGCTCCAGGGCGCAAAGGCGGTCGGCCTGGGAGCGGTCGTCCGGATCGGGCTGCTGGGCATACCGGGCCAGGAAATCCAAATCGTCCTGCGTCACCCACTCCGGCACCTCGGTGGAATCCGACCCGCGGCCATAGCGGATGAGGTTGGCCACCCGGTGGATGAGCACGGTGGTCTTGCCCGAGCCGGCGCCCGCCAGCAGCAGCAGCGGGCCCTCGGTGGCCAGCACGGCCTTTTGCTGTTCCGGGTTGAGCTCCCGGTGGTTTTGAGCGATGACCTCCCGGCGGAGGCGGCAGAATTCCAGTTCCTGCTGCTGTGTCAACATGAGGATCAATCCTTTTCGTCAAGTGTGTCCATTATACCAGATCGCGTCCCGAAAGTACAGAGGGAGCATACGGCAGGAGTGTCCAAGCACGCAGTCAAAGGAAGTCAAAACAGAAAAGGGGACAGAAGTACCGGGATGTCTGGAACGATAGAGGTGCGTTTGGAGTCCGAAGCGATCATAGGCCCGTACGAAAACAGCCAAGACAGCTTGGAGGTTTTCCAGCTTTCGAGGAAAACACCTGCTGCGCCGTGCCAGCGTAGGGATATGATGGCGTAAGTCAGCGTTGACCCCTTCCACTGTGAAAGTGTCATTTTTATTGTGAATGTTATAAATAGCTTTAGCTTGGACATTCCCTGCAAAAGTTCTCTCCGCACGCAGCCTTTGCCTGTATCGTCACCGCTTTGCCTCCCGCCGTGGAAGCTTCGATTTGCAGGTGAAGCCGGAATCGATCGCCCCCACAGGACAGACGGACTTGCACGCCCCACAGCGGATGCACTCCGGGCCGTTGATGTCCTTCGTGACCTCTACCGCCATCGGGCAGGACCGCTCGCACTTCTTGCAGCCGATGCACTTGTCCTCGTCCAAGCGCATCTGGAAAAAGCTGAAACGGTTGAACAGGGAATAGGACGCGCCCAAGGGGCAGAGATACCGGCAGAACGGACGGTGGATGGACATGGACGCCACCAGGATCGCCGCCAGCACCAGGGCTTTCCAACTGAACAGCGCACCGGCCAGCTTCCTCAGGGACGGATCGGCCAGCAGCAGCGGGATACCGCCGCCCAGCGTTCCGGCAGGGCAGAGATACTTACAGAAATAGGGCGGCGTCACCCCGAACTCAGTCACGGCAAAGGCGGGCAGGCCGATCACCAGCACCAGCAGGACGATGTATTTGAGGTAACGGGCGGGCCGGTCGATCTTCTTCGGGACCTCCAACTTGGGGACCGGGATCTTATGGAGCAGATCCTGCACCAGCCCAAAGGGGCACAGCAGGCCGCAGACCACCCGGCCCAGGACGATGCCGAACAGCATCAGCAGGCCCAGGACATAGAACGGGAAATGGTGCTTCAGGCCGCCCACCGCCGCCTGGAGGGAACCGATGGGACAGGCCCCCAACGCGCCGGGGCAGGAGTAACAGTTGAGGACCGGGACGCATACCGCTTTCGTGCCGCCGGTAAAGATCTTGCCCCGCTGGAAGCCGATCAGATAACCGTTGGTCAGGACGGCAGAGAGGAGCTGCACCACGCGTTGAAAGGAGAGGCGCTTTTTCGCGCCTTGGGCTCTTACCCGATCCCGATGCATTCCAGACAAATCTTCACCGCCTTTTGCATGACCTCCAAGTGCTCCCGCTTCAAAAGGCCCACCGCGATCAGGACGATCGCCAGCCCCAACAGCCCATACCGCATGAATAGGACAGTCTTATCTTTCAAGCGCGATCTCCGCCTTTCCGATTTCCTTCAAAGCCACGCCCACGGCGTCCAGAAAAACGACGGGAAGGTCTTCGTATCCGCCGCCCTCCATGGCCCCGCCGTTGGCATCCACGAAGATCGTGGCGGTCAGGGCCATGTCCTCACAGCCCGCATCCCGGAGCAGGGCCCTGGCGGGAAGGCAGACCTTCCAAACGTGCTTTGTCATTTTTACTGAACCGACAAAAAAGAAAAGCTGGCAAACTCTTGAGCTGGTCATATCCTGACCACAGAGTTTGCCAACTTTTCATGGTGCGCGAGGCGGGAGTCGAACCCGCACGCCCTTGCGAGCACTGGCACCTGAAGCCAGCGAGTCTACCAATTCCACCACTCGCGCATCGACCTTCGCTCGGTACGTGCATTATATTACCACAGAAAGCGCAGATCGTCAACAACTTTTTTGCAGATCTTCATTTATTTGCGAAGGGGGCCATACCGACCCCCTTCGCTCTACTCATGGCGTCATCACCCCATCAGCCAGTCCAGTTCCAGGGGGAGGGCTGCCAGAGCGATGTCGGGCTTGACCAGCTCTCCGTGGAAGTCGCTGCCGCCGGTGA
>CANRXB010000012.1 GCA_947643715.1 uncultured bacterium | reverse complement strand
CTGTACTATTTAGAGGTGGATAATGAAGATACCTAAAGAGTACGATGCCTTTTTTCATCATTTAAAGGCAGGGGAACGGGACACCTTAAAAGATGATCAAACAAAGCTGTTTATCATTGTCGATAATGAAATGTACCGTGTCACTGTTGATCGTGGTATTATACCAAATGTTCGGGAAGGGATAAAAAAGTGTGATTTTCTTTGCTATGATGAAATCAACATGAAATGCCATTTAATTGAACTAAAAGGAACTGTAATAAAAAGGGCTTATGAACAAATTGAGGAAACTTTGAAGAATATCGAAGGTAATGAAATGGTTTCTTTCCTATTGAAAAATCTTCAAATTTTGGATGCTTATATTGTGAGTTCAGGTCGGCAGGAAGTTCCGAGAGGTGTAGACGATGTGAAACGTCAACTTGCTAAAAAGTTGGCAAAAAGGTGTTCCGCAAGACCGAAGAACATTGATGATTTGCTAATGTGTGTAAGGGTGGTGGCTAATCAAAAAGTTTTATCACAGAAAGATGGGCATATCTTATGCTCAAATGAAGCACCGCTGAGATTCTAAGTGATCTGGCTAATTTGAAATACATCAAGGGAAGCCGCCAAATCCACGAGTGATTTGACGGCTTCCTTTTTGAAACAAGGGCCACAATTATTCCTTAAACCCATTTAGACTTTTCCAAGCGCTTTTGGATACTGCTTTCTGCTCCTGTTCCCATTGCTGCAAGGTTCCAAACGGGACGCCAAGGTATTTTGCGTACTCTTTTTGTGTCATGCTTTTCTGTGCTCGGGCCTGCCTGATTTGCTGGCCCTGGCCGTGATAGAGAAACAGGTTGAAATCATCCAGGAGCCTTGTGACAGGGACGGAGAACAGCTCCGCAATTTTCCGCATGGTTTCAATGGGATAATAGTCCCGCCCAATTTCTTCATAGCTGGAGTATGTGGTGCGGTCTATCCCAGCGTACTTCGCCACATCCTTTTGCCGCAAACCCTGGCTGTATCTGTACCAGCGGAGCTTGTCCGGCGTATTGTGGATTTGAGAGGGATCGGTGTATTGGATGTTGAACTTTTCCGCCTCCACCAGCGTGTGAGGTTGGACAAGCTGGAAACTGTGAATGTAAAGAGGTGCGTAGATAACGCCCGTGGGAGTATGGAGGACCATTATTTTCATGCGGTCCGATGTGTGGCCGAACGTACGCCATTTTTCGCCAAAGTATGTACGATTGCCCACATCAAGGGCCTTTTGAGCCGTTGCGAGTGGATAGTATTCTCGATGCACCGGCTGGCATAGGTGGCGAGCCGCACGTTTTTATCTGCCTTGAACGTGGACACGCCTTTGATCAGGCCGATGGTCCCGATAGAGATTAGATCGTCCTGGTCGCCGTTGGGGGTATAATACTTCTTAGACGGGTGAAGCAAAGGGAAGATGTTTCCTGGTCGAAAGCGGCCTCTCAGGGACCACCGGATCGTATGCGCCATCTTTGATACGCCACACAGATTAGGGCTCATACCGCGATCGTTTAGGGCTGCGAACGATCGTGGTATGAGCCCTTGTGTCCGCGCGGACCTATGCCGGAGCGCTCACCGTCTCTCCTGGGCGCGGATCAGGTCCTTATAGAAATCGACCGCTTTGGGCAGACAATCCACGCCCATGGTCTCGTTCAGGCCGTGCATCCCCTTCATCTGCTCCGGCCCGGCCACGACCGGGGCGAAGCGGACGCAATCGTCACAGATGGCCTGATAGAAGCTGGCGTCGGTGGCGCCGGTCATCACGTAAGGACACACCGGCAGTCCGGGGAAGGTGGCCTCGATGACCTGCTCCACCTGGCGGAACGCCTTGCCCTTGATGTCCACGGGCCTGGTGTAGTCGCTGGAGTGCATGATCTCCATCTCCAAGCCGTATTTCGCCGCCCGTTCCCGGACCAGGTCCAGGCTCTCCCGCTCCCCCTGGTGAGGGATGAAACGCATATTGGCGCTGACGCTGGCCTGCTGGGGCAAGACGTTGCAGGCGTCGGACCCGGACTGCATGGTGAAGGCGATGGTGGTCTGGAGCATGGCCGCGGCTTGGGCGGAGACGGCAGGCATGACCTTCTTCATCACCGGGCCGAACAGCCACAGGTTGCCCATCACCAGCCGCAGGTGGAAGGGGGCGTAGGGGGACAGGCGCCTGAACATGGCCTTCACTTCCGGCAGGAGCTTCTTCCGGAAGGGGGGCTTGGTCTCCATCTCGTTGACGAAAGCCGACAGCCGGGCGATGGGGGTGCCCTTGCCTGGGGCGCTGGCGTGTCCGCCGGAGCTGCGGGCGGTGAAGCGCACGTCCGCCTTGCCCTTCTCGAACACGCCCACCATGGCGAAATTGCCCTTGACGCCGCCGATGGGGTCGGTGATCACGCCGCCGCCCTCGTCGATGACCAGGAAGGGACGCACGTTCCGGCGCTGGAGCTCGGCCACCAGCTTGGGGGCCCCGTCTCCCGCCCACTCCTCGGTGCAGGAGGAGGCCAGATACACGTCGCACTCAGGCACATAGCCCTCGGCCAACAGCTCCTCCACGCCCTGGAAGAAGGCCATGAGGGAGGCTTTCGTGTCGAAAGCGCCCCGGCCCCACACCTTGCCATCCACGATGGCGCCGGAGAAGGGCGGGTGGAGCCATTCTCCCTCGGCGGGCACCACGTCCTGGTGGCTCATGAGGACGATGGGGTCCGCGTCCGTCCTGCCCTTCCAGCGGAAGAGCAGGTTGCCGTCGATGACGGTCTTTTCCAGATCCCGGTGGACCAGGGGGAACAGCCGCTCCAGCTCCTTGTGGAAGGCCAGGAACTTTTCTGTTTCCGCCACGCCGGCGTGGGAGGTCGTGTCGCATTGGACCATGGCGGACAGCTTCTGGGCATAGTCCATGGCCCGGCCGTCCGGGGCGGGGACATATTCGGATCGTTTCTTCGGGGTCAGGGCGGTGCGGGCCAGCGCCACGCCCAGGGCGGCTCCTGCGGCCACCCCGACTGCGGTCAGAGCGGTGGCGGCAGCTTTGGCATAGGGGCACTGCTTGGGGGGCTCAGGCCGTTCGACCCGCTTGGGCGGCATTTTCCGGGCCACCGCCGCGTCTAGGAGATATCCCCCCGCCTTTTTTGCGGCCAGTATGGCCAGCGCGCGCTTATGTCTTTTCTTCATTTGTCGTTCGACTTCCTTTCATGTCGGTATAGGACCCAGGTGATGGCGATGGCCATAGCTCCGCTGGGGACGATCATGAAGCTGGTGGACCCGGTGAGGCTGGGGACCAGCATGAACAGCAGGCTCATGACCACCAGCGGTGTGACGGCGATCTTCATGTTCCCCCGGAAATACTTGTATGCCATGGCCCCGAACAGCGCGGGGACCACGTTGGCGAAAGCGGGCTGGAGCACCTCGCTCTGGAGGATGGGCTGGAGCGGGACCAGCAGCAGCACGCCCAAAGCCAGCACCAGGATGGTCACCAGGGAGGACGCCGCGATGGACAGCGTGGAGATCACCTCGTTCTCCGCCGTCCCCGTCTTGGCGCCCACCATGTCCCGGGCGCTGATGGCGCAGGGGATCTTCATGTTGATGAGGTTGCCGGTGATGAAGGCCAGATAGCTCCCTCCCGCCCCCAGCATAGGGGTATAGATGAGGTATTCCGCCACTCCGCTGACCATCCACACCAGGCCCACGGAGAGGAAGCTCCGGGCGACCGCCCCGACGTCGGGCATGTCGCCCAGGATGGCGCCCAGTACGAAGGGAGCGCCGATGAGCAAGACCAGGGTGGCGACGCTCACCACCTGGCCGATGAGGTGGGTCTGCTCGTTATAGCGGTCGAATGCCGCCTGTCCGTCTCGTTCGTTCATTGGATGGCCCCCTTCCTACAGCCACAGCCGCAGCAGCACCGCCGCGGCCATGCCCAGCAGCATGCTGCCCGCGATGGAGAAGCTCTCCAGCCAGGCCATGCCCTTTTTCTCCGACAGCCAGACGCACCCGGCCATGGTCAGGCCGGACACCCCGGCCACTGCCAGCGGCGTCCAGTCCCCGGCGAAGGTGAACGGCCCTTCCCCGGACACGAAGCCGCCGATATAGCTGCCCACATAGGCGCAGATGAGGCCGATGAACATGGCGGTCATGGCCTTGTCGCCGAAGCCCGCCACGGCCCCGCCGCCGGAGCCCGTGCCTGCGCCCAGCTTCTTGAGATACCGCTTGTTGAACAGGGCGGACAGCAGCATCCCCCACATGATACATACGCTCATGAGCAGGGCGATGGTGGTGAAGGCCCGAGGCGTCATCTCAGCGGCGGAGAGGCTGCTCATGCCCACCTGCTCGGCGGCGGCCTGGGCCACCTGCGTCTCGTAGTGGAGGGCGCCCACCACGCTCAGCCGCAGCCAGGGCCAGGGAGTGCCCAGGCTGCCCGACAGGGCGATGACCCCCAAGAGGATCCCCACGCTGGGCAGGGCGGAGAAGGTGATGCTGGCGGTGACCACCCGGCGCATCTTGGTCTTGTCCATGCCCAGGGCCACGCCGGCCCGCCAGGCCCGGACCATGAACACGACGCAGACCACGGCCACGAAGGCCACGATGCCGCCGCACACGGCATACACGGCCGGGCCGTTCAATCGAGATAAGATCGTCATGCGCGCCCTCCGTCAGATGACCTGGACCACGCCGTCCGACAGGACGTTGATGGTCATGCCGTCCTGGACGAAGTCCAGGAACTCCTCGCCCAGACTGTCCACCACCGGCATGGAGGTGTGTTCCCCCTCCAGCCAGACGTCGGACAGCACCGCCCCGGCGGCCGCCAGGGAGTCGATGGGCTCGGAGAACAACAGGCACGCCGGCTGGCGCCCCATGGAACAGGCGCAGTACAGCACCAGCCCTCCGGTGGTGGAGCCGATGGTCCGGGGCAGGCACAGGGCCTTCCCGGCCATCTGCTTGCCGTAGAGGTCGGGGTTGTTCTGGTCGCCGCAGGTGGCCTTCTTGTCTCCGAACTGCAGGGCCTTCTGGAAGGAGGCCAGGGTGTTCAGCCCCCCGTGGGACACCAGAGCCTTGGCGGTGAGCTTGCCGGGAGATACCACCCGGCCTTGGAACTGGCGCATCTCAGTCGCCCCCTTTCGTGATCTGGACGAGGATCTCGTCGTCTGTGTAGTACCTTGCGGTGGTATAGGTGCGCAGCTTGTTGCTGGAGGTGATGACGGGCATCTTGCCGCTCAAGGGGTTGTTCATATACATCAGCGGGCAGATGTAGCTGAGCACGACCCCCGTCTTTTTCAGCCGCTCCCCATAGGGCGTGGCCTGGAACTGCTCGATGACCGCGGGGGCGGCGGTGAACACGGTGGGGATGGCCACCTTTTTCCGCCCCGAATCTCTCAGGCCCTGCTCCACCCGCTCCGTCCAGGTGGTGAGCTGCTCCAGGCTCATGTGGGGACAGCCCATGAAGCACAGCTTCGGTCTCGCGCCCTTGTCCTTCCACATCACAGGGTAGCTGTCGTATACCCGCTGGAGCTCCGCGTCGTCCACCACATATACCTGGGCGTCCTCCGCCACCAGCTCCCGGCCCTGCCGGACGGCCTCCGGGGTGATGCCCTCCACATGGTACAGGCCCACCGCGCCGTTGGAGGCGGTGGCCGCGCCGAAGTCCTTGAGGTAGGTCCTGGCCGCGTCGTCCAGCGTCCCCAGCCACCGGTCCAGCCCCACGAGGTAGGGCACGTCCTCCATCACCTTCATGCCGATGGCGGAGCCCAGGAGCTGGGCCTCCGGCTTCTTGGTGGTCTTGACCTCCACGATCCAGGTGGCCTTGCGCCCCTCGTCGGTGAGCAGGCCGAAGTAGGGCACGTGCCCCACCACCGAGCCCATCAGGTCGATGATGCCCGAGTTGCGGTTGCACCGGGCCCCCAGCACCGAGTTGGCATACACCACGGCGGAGGACTCCGACCAGGACAGGACGTCCCCCTCCTTCGGGGTGTTGCCCACCTGGTCCAGATAGCAGGCGCAGGTGAAAGCGTCCCGGTCCATGAGGCCCAGCTTGCTGAGCTGGTCCTCGTAAAAGTCCTGCTTGGTGTACATGAAGTTCCGGAACACGAAGTCCTGCAAAAAAGAGCTGGGCACGTTCTTGTCCACCGGCCGGGGGTCGGCGGAGAACGGCTGCTTGGACGCCGCGCCCTCCGCGATCAGTTTGTCCATCAGATCGTACACCGGCCCCAGGGCCTTCAGCCCGAAGGAGGTGACCAGGTGGTTGTACTGGCTGGTGACGGGCGCCATGGAGTCCGCCCCGAACAGCTCGCCATAGCGCACCAGCGTCTCCATCACCTTGGCCAGCGTCTCCCCCTGGCTGCCGTCCAGGATGGCCTGTTGCTCGGCGGTCAGTTTCATCTTTACGCTCATGGCTTCCTCCTCAGATCTTCATGGCCGCCTCGTAGGCACCCCAGATCACGGTCTTGACGTTGCCCACCTGCTTGCAGTCACCCACGAAGTGGATGTTGCGGCCCTTGCCCGCCAAAGGCCGGGGCACGTAGCCCACCGAGCTGATGACGCTGTCGCAGGGGATCTCCACCGTCCTGCCGTCCTTGTCCCGGCAGACCACCTTGTCCTCGTGGACAGCGGTCAAGGTGGTCTCCAGGTGGATGGGCACGCCGTGCAGGGCGAACCACTCCCGGAGATAGGAGCTGTTGGCCAGGCACACGCCCTTTTGGGCCACCAGATCGTTCTTCATCTCGATGATGACGGGATGCTTGCCCTGGAGGGCCAGCTCGTAGGCGATCTCGCAGCCGGTGAGCCCGCCGCCCACGACGGCCACCCGCTCGCCCACGGTCTCGTTCCCCAGCAGGAAGTCGATGGCCTCTATCATCCGCTCGTGGCCTTGGATGCCCCGGAGCACGATGGGGGCCGCGCCGGTGGCCACGATCACCTGATCCGTCCCGAACCGGCTCACATCTCCGATCTCCGTGCCGAGATGGATCTCGATCCCCAATTGCTCCATCTGCCGTTCATACCAGGCCAGCAGGTCCCTGAGCTTGCCCTTGTAGGACTCCGCCCCGGCGGCGATGAACGCCCCGCCCAGCCGGCCGCTCTTCTCGTAGACGATCGGTTCGTGGCCCCGGAGCTTCAGTACCCGGGCCGCCTCCATGCCGCCCAGGCCCCCGCCGATGATATGTACCCGCTTGGGGGAGAAGGCTTTGTCGATATGGTGCCGGTCCCACTGCATCATCTCCGCATTGACGGCGCACCGGGCCATGTGGAGGCTGTCGTACAGGTCCTGGTCGTTGGGGACGCCCTCGTAGTGGGACATGTTGAAGCAGCCGTTGTGGCACAGGATGCAAGGACGGATGTCCGCCTCCCGGCCCTCCATCAGCTTGGTGACCCAGGCCGGGTCGGCCAGGAACTGCCGGGCGAAGCCCGCGCCGTCCAGTCTGCCCGCCTCGATGGACTCGGCCGCCGTCCGGGGATCCAGCCGCCCGGCGCACACCACCGGGATGTCCACGAACTTCTTGATGTGCTCCACGTCGGCCAGGTTGCAGTTCTCCGGCATGTAGATGGGCGGATGGGCCCAATACCAGGCGTCGTAGGTGCCGTTGTCGCAATTGAGCATGTCGTACCCCGCGTCCTGGAGGTACTTCGCCGCTCGCTCCGATTCCTCCATGTCACGGCCGGCCTCCACGAAGTCCTCCCCAGGGAGGGCGCCCTGGCGGAAGCCCTTGGTCTTGGACACCACGCTGTACCGCAGGGAGACGGGGAAGTCCCGGCCGCAGGCCGCTTTGATGGCCTGGACGATCTCCACCGGGAAGCGGTAGCGGTTCTCGAAGGAGCCGCCGTACTGATCCGTGCGCTTGTTGACATACTTCAAGGTGAACTGGTCCAGCAGGTAGCCCTCGTGGACGGCGTGGACCTCCACTCCGTCCACCCCGGCGTCCTGGAGGAGCTTGGCGGTCTGGGCGAAGGCGTCCACGAACTCCCGGATCTCCGCCACCGTCATCTCGCGGGAGGGCACCTTGTCCGACCAGCGGTTGGGGGAGGGGCTGGCGGTGGCGGTGATCTTGTCCAGATCCATGAAGGGTCTGGACAGCGCCCGCAGAGCGGGGTTGGTGTACAGCATCTCCATCATGGAGCTGATGGTGAAGGAGCGGCCGAAGCCCGCGGTGAGCTGGACGAACAGCTTGGCCCCGGTCTTGTGGAACTCGGGCATCCAGGCGGCCAGATCCCGGTACATCTTCTTGTTTTTGTGCAGCCACTGGCCGAACATGGGGTTGTACACCGGCTGGCAGCCGGGCAGCACCAGCCCCACATCGTTTCGGGCCGCCTCCAGGATGAATCGGGCCCCGGCCCGGTCGAAATGGTTCTTCTCCATCCAGCCCAGCAGGTCCGTGCCTCCCATAGAGGTGAGCACCACCCGGTTCTTGATCTCACAGTTTCCGATCTTCCACGGGGTGAACAGCGGTCCAAATCTTTTATCCATGGTCGTTCTCCTTTCTCGTGTCGTCATTCCTGATAAACACTGGAGATGATAGTATACCAGAAACTGTCTAAAATAGCAATCGTTCTTCTCGGGTCATGCGAGGGGATGCGCGCCGTGTCGGATGCGCCCGGAAACGGGGAGGCGCCTCACATCGGTCCCGGATCGTCTGGAATCTTCCCTCATGCCGCCACATATCCATGGATGAGGTGATGCAGCATGGAACGTGCGCAGCAGGAGCTGATGGGCGTCCTTTTGGAAGCGCTCTACGCCCGCGGGCTTTTGTCGAGGGCCACCTATCTGGGCGCGATGGATCTGGTGCGTTCTGGGATGGATGTCCCTGCGTTTTTCCGGTATCCTGTGTGCCCGGCGAAGGAGGCGGAGCAGGGTGGATATCCTTGAGATACGAAATGAGCTGCGGAAGGGGAGGACCATTTTCGAGCTTCCTCTGCGGGTGACCTTCTATGCCAGGGTCTCCACCGACAAGGACGAGCAGATCAACAGCCTGGGGAACCAGGTCCAATACTACACCGAGCTGATCCGGAGCAAGCGCGACTGGATATTCGTGCCGGGATACATCGACGAGGGCATCTCCGGAACCAGCACCAAAAAGCGGGACAGCTTCTTGCGGATGATAGCGGACGCCAAAGCGGGGTGCTTCGACTTCATCATCACGAAGGAGATATCCCGCTTTTCCCGCTCCACCCTGGACAGCATCAAGTACACCCAGGAGCTGCTGGAGCACGACGTGGGGGTGCTGTTCCAGAACGACAACATCAACACCCTGGACAGCGACAGCGAGTTCCGCCTGGTGGTCATGGCCGGGGTGGCCCAGGACGAGGTGCGCAAGCTGTCCGAGCGGCTGAAGTTCGGCTTCCGGCAGGCCATCAAGAACGGGCATGTGCTGGGCAACGACCGGATCTGGGGGTATGACAAGAAGGACTGTGTGCTGACCATCGACGAAGAGGAGGCCCAGGTGGTGCGGCGGATCTTCGACCTCTACGCCAACCGGCAGATGGGGATACGGCGCATCTCCCGGACGCTGCTGGACGAGGGCTTCACCAGCCGCAGGGGCAACGCCTTCAACGTGCTGACCATCCGGAACATCCTGTGCAACCCCAAATACAAGGGCTGGTACTGCGCCAACAAGTCCCAGACGGTGGACTACCGCAGCAAGCGGAAGGTATTCCTAGACGAGAGCGAGTGGGTGATGTACCCCGATCCGTCCGTCCCGGCGATCGTGTCCGAGGAGCTGTGGGACCGGGCGAACGCGCTGTACAAACAGAGGAGCCGGCAGATGAAGTCCCACCAGAGCGGGGCGCAGTTCCATGACCGATATCCCTACAGCGGTAAGATCGTATGTGAGGCGCACGGGACCCGGTTCCACCGGCAGGCCATCAAGAGCGCCAAAGGGACGACAGAGACGTGGCAATGCCGGGAGTACCGCAGCCGGGGGAGGGCGGGGTGTACGGCCCCTCATCTGCGCACCAAGGAGCTGGATCGGATCATGGCCGAGATCTTCGACAGGCTCGCTCAGGACAAACAGGCCATCATCGGCGCGGTGATGAGCGTTCTCCGGGCCGTCCCGGAGGAGCGCGACTATACCCAGGATATCCGCCGGATCGAGGAGGACCTGGCTGCGATCCGGGCAAAAAAAGACCGCCTGCTGGAGATGAGCATCGAAGGCATCGTCACCATGGCGGAGTTCAAGCAGCGCAACGACAGCTTCAACCGGCAGGCCGAAGCCTTGGAAGAAAAGCGGGCGGCGCTTCGGATGGAGGCGGAAAAGAGCAGAGGGACCGCCGCCAGGACGGAGGAGATCCGCGCCGTCCTGGAGCGAGAACTGACCTTCCAAAACGGCATCGATCCCTCCCTCGTCACCACGATATTGGACCATATCGTGGTGAAAAAGGGCAGTACGAGAGAGGAGATCCATCTGGACGTCCACTTGAGATGCGGCGGCCCTGTGAGGGCCGTTTTTGACCGCCGAACAGCTTCCTTCCGCTTTATCAGTTTTTAACGATATGAGCCACCAGCCGCAGGTTGTGCTCGATGAGCATGTCCCGGGCGTCAGAGTCGCCCTCCGCCATCCGCTGCAGGCAGTCCTGCTCCTCTTCGCGGGTGAGGGCCCGAGGGAAGGAACCCGTGTTCCCTGCCAAACGAAGGGTGAAGAACAACCCGTTCAATGTCAATAACAGCCATGCCGTCCACATGGATACCACCTCCATCGAAAATGTATGCGGAAGCGGCGTGTCCGTATTTTAGAAAAGTGGCCCGGATGGGCCGGCGGCCGCGTCATGAGCTGTCGTTCGAACCTCCGGACAGCTCAGACCGTCGGAGGCGGGGAGGACCGGGGCGGGCCGTTCGGCTCGCCCCGGTCCTTTTTGTGCGGTCCATGGCGAAGCCGCCGCTCCATGCCGTCCGGTGGCCGCGTGCGCCCGAGGAAGGGCACATCGCCGGGGAGATGTTGAAAATGATGGGAAGCGGTGGAGGCTGGAGCGAAGTTTCGTTGATTTTTACAAAAACGAATGGACAAAAGGGGTGCAGTGTGTTAAAATAAATTTCAATAAATGGAAATAAAGATCTTTTCCTTCTTTGCGTCAAAGAGAAGGGGACTTTTACCGAAAGGTGTGAGCGGATGGCGCGGCTGGGAGAAAAGGAGCTGTTCCTGCTGGATATGGACGGCACCATCTATTTGGATCGGGACCTGTTCCCGTGGACGATCCCGTTCCTGGGTGCGGTGCGGGCGGGCGGGGGCCGCTATCGCTTCCTCACGAACAACTCCTCTAAGTCGGCGGACGACTATATCCGGAAGCTGGCCGTGATGGGCATCCGGGCGGAGCGGGAGCATTTCGTCACTTCGGTGGACGCCCTCATCGCCGACCTGCAGTCCCGCCCGCCTTACCGGCTGTGCTATGCCTTCGGCACGGAAAGCTTCAAGGGCCAGCTCCGATCGGCGGGGATACCCGTGACGGATAGGCGGGAGGACGCGGTGGAATGCTTGATCATAGGGTTCGATACCGAGCTGACGTTCCAGAAGCTGGAGGACGCCTGCATCCTGCTGGGCCGGGGCGTGGACTTCATCGCCGCGAACCCGGACTGGGTCTGTCCGACGTGGTACGGTTCGGTGCCGGATTGCGGCAGCGTGTGCGAGATGCTGTTCCGGGCGACGGGGCGCAGGCCGCGCGTGATCGGGAAGCCCCAGCCTGCCATGGCGCGGCTGGCCATGGAACGGGCAGGCGTCGCGCCGGAAAAGACGGTGATGATCGGGGACAGGCTGTACACCGACATCGCGGCCGGCGTCAACGCGGGGATCGATACCGCGTTCGTCCTGTCGGGCGAGGGGACGCTGGCCGACCTGGAGAGCAGCGAGGTGGAGCCGACCTGGGTGTTCGAGGACATCGCCGCGCTCCACCGGGCCTGGGAGGAGGAGAGGGCGGAAAAAAGTGCCGGAGGGGCCGCCGGCGAGACCGGCCCCTGACGCCCGGGCGCGGGCATGACTGATAAAGAAAAGAGGGTGTGGACATGGACGAGATGAAGCTGAACAACAAACGCACGATACTGGTGGGCCTGGCGTTCCTGTCGATCTGCTCGTTTTGGCAGATGTATGACAATCTGGTCCCGCTGATCCTCCAGAGGACCTTCCACATGGACGAGTCCTTCACCGGCGTCATCATGGCGTCGGACAACATATTGGCCCTGTTCCTGCTGCCGCTTTTTGGCGGCCTGTCCGACAGGACCAGATCGAAGCTGGGCCGGCGCACGCCGTATATCCTGGCAGGGACCGCCGGAGCGGTGATCCTGATGAACGTCCTGCCCGTTTTGGACAACAGCTATCACGAGCAGGCCGCTCCCTTCAAGCTGGTCTCCTTCGTCATCGTGCTGGGGCTGCTGCTCATCGCCATGGGCACCTATCGTTCTCCCGCGGTGGCCCTCATGCCGGACGTGACCCCGAAGCCCCTGCGATCCAAGGGCAACGCCATCATCAACCTGATGGGCGCGGTGGGCGGCGTGCTCTATCTGGGCGTGAGCGTGCTGCTCTATCCGGCTGAAAAGACCCGCGGCATGGAGCATGTGGATTATCAGCCGCTGTTCCTCATCGTGGGGGGCATCATGCTGGTGGCGGTGATCGTGCTGCTGATCGCCATCCGGGAGCCGAAGCTGGCGGAGGAGAACCAAGCTTTGGAAAAGAGGCACCCGGAGTGGAACCTGGCCGAGAGCGACGGCAGCGGCAGCGAGGTGCTGCCGGGCCCGGTGAAAAAGAGCCTGGTGTTCCTGCTGGCCTCCATCGCACTGTGGTATATCGGGTACAACGGCGTCACCACATGGTTCTCCACCTACGTGTCCGAGGTGATGGGGGAGGGCATCGGCGGGACCAATACCTGCCTCATGGTGGCCACGGTGGGCGCTATCGTATCGTATATCCCGATCGGCATCGTGGCGTCCAGGTTCGGCCGGAAGCGGACCATCCAGGCGGGAGTGATCTTGCTGGCGGTCTGTTTCGCCTCGGGCTTCCTGCTCACCTGGAACGCCCATACCATCACACCGCCCATGTATGTGGCGTTCGCGCTGGTGGGCCTGGCCTGGGCCGCCATCAACGTCAATTCCCTGCCCATGGTGGTGGAGATGTGCAAGGGCTCCGACGTGGGCAAGTTCACCGGCTATTATTACACCGCGTCCATGGCGGCCCAGGTGGTCACGCCCGTACTGGCGGGCACGCTGATGAAGGAGATCGGCTATCAGGTGCTGTTCCCCTATGCCGCGTTCTTCGTGACGATGAGCTTCGTCACCATGCTGTTCGTCCGCCACGGCGACAGCAAGGCGGAGATGAAGCACGGGCTGGACGCGTTCGAGGACATGGACGATTGAGCGATAGATAAAGGAGATGCGCGGATGAAAACGATCGTGAAGGTGGGCGCGGGCTGTTTGGGCGCGTTGGGAGCGTGGTGCCTGCTGCTCCGGCCCAGGCGGGGCCAGCCTGGATGGGAGGCGATGGAGGGGGTGCGGTTCGCACACAGGGGGCTCCATGACATGGCCCTGGGCGTGCCGGAGAACTCGATGACCGCGTTCAGGCGCGCCGTCGAGTCCGGCTTCGGCGCAGAACTGGACGTCCATCTCATGGCGGACGGAGAGCTGGCGGTGGTCCACGACAGCGATCTGGAACGGCTGTGCGGTGTGGATGTCCGCATCGAGGATCTGACCGCAGCCGATCTGAGGGAGCATCCCCTCCTGGGGACGCAGGAGACCATACCGCTGTTCCGGGACGTGCTGGCGCTGTTCGAGGGGAGGACGCCTTTGGTCATCGAGCTGAAGGTGGAGCGCGGCAATGCCGCTGCCCTCACCGACGCTGTGATGGCGGCTCTGGAGGGCTGGAACGGGACCTATTGCCTGGAGTCGTTCCATCCAGGTGTGCTGCTGCGGCTGAAGGAGGGATATCCCCATGTCCTCCGGGGCCAGCTCAGCCAGGACTTCCTCAAGGACAGCGAGGTGCATGGCCTGTCCCTGCCGGTGCGGTTCATGCTCACCCAGCTACTCACCACCGCGTTCACCCGCCCGGATTTCATCGCCTACAAATGGCAGGACAGGGGCAATGTGGGCCTGCGGCTGATGCGGGCGCTGTATGGCGTCCACGAGGTGGGCTGGACGGTCAGGGACCGGCAGACCATGGAGATGCTGGACAAGGCGGGGGTGGCCTCCATCTTCGAGGGCTTCCTGCCGTAGCGGAGGAGCACGGCGCCGGGTCGACGGATGGCGATCGGGTACTATGCACAAGAATGACGTGGAGATCCTAGGTAATTTTACATCTTGCACGATCCGGTGGTTTGCAGTATTCTTAAATAAATTAAATAATGATCGATGCGACAGGGGCGCGCCCCTGTCTGCCGCCGAATGGCGGCAGAGGAGATCTGTTGTGGGATCGAAGGAAAGGATCTGGGCCGTGCGGTCCGGGCCGGAGGAAAAGAAAGGGAGTAGATACCTATGGCGTTAGTTCCGATGAGAGCGATCTTGGACGCGGCGGAGGCACACAACTATGCGCAGGGGGCGTTCAACGTGAACGCGGTGTGCCAGGCGAAGGCAGTGATCGAGGTGCATGAGATGTTCCGCTCGGCGGCCATCCTGCAGGGGGCGGACCTGGCCAACGCCTTCATGGGCGGCCGGACCGACTTCGCCCAGGGCACCCTGGAGGACAAGAAGAAGGGCGCGCTGAACATCGCCGCGGCGGTGAAGAAGTACGCCGAGCATTCTCCCATCCCGGTGGCCCTCCACCTGGACCACGGGAAGGACATGGACTCCTGCGTGGCCGCGATCGCGGGAGGGTACACCTCCGTGATGATCGACGGCTCGTCCCTGCCCTTCAAGGAGAACGTGGAGTTGACCCGGGAGGTGGTGAAGTACGCCCACGAGCGTGGGGTCACCGTAGAGGGCGAGCTGGGCGTGCTGGCGGGGGTGGAGGACCACGTGTTCGCCGCTACCTCCACGTACACGGACCCGATGGACGCGGTGGAGTTCTTCCGGCAGACCGGGGTGGACGCGCTGGCGATCAGTTACGGAACCAAGCACGGGGCCAACAAGGGCAAGGACACAGTGATCCGCAAGGAGATCGCGATCGCCACCAAGGAGTGTATGCTGCACCAGGGGATCGAAGGCACTCTGGTGAGCCACGGCTCGTCCACCGTGCCCCAGTACATCGTATCGGAGATCAACGCGCTGGGCGGCGAGATCCACGACGCCTATGGCATCAAGAAGGAACAGCTCAAAGAGGTGTCCAAGCTGGGCATCCGCAAGATCAACGTGGACACGGACATCCGCCTGGCGGTCACCCGGAACCTGCGGGAGCTGTTCCGGGACAGCCCGGCCCTGCGGGAGAGCGCATCCATCGGCGGCATCTATAAGCTGCTGGTGGACAACCCCTCCGCCTTCGACCCCCGGGTGTTCTTCCCCCCCATCATGGACACCGTCATGTACGGCAACGTGCCCGACGAGGACGTGGCCCGGATCGTGGAGTGCATCGAGCGGGGCGTGAAGGAGGTCGTGGGCACGCTGATCGTGGAATTCGACTCCGTGGGCAAGGCCCCGCTGGTGGAGTGCGTCAGCCTGGACGAGATGGCGGAGCGCTACCGCAAGAAGGGGATCTGACCTACTTTTTCTTTCAAGAAAAAGTAGGCAAAAAGAACTTTGATCCGCTGACGGGCGCAGGCAGGCCCTTCAAGCTCCCGCCCGGCAACGAAGTATTATGAAAATTGGAGAAATCATATATGGGTAAGAACATCTTGGTGGCCCATGGCGGCGGGCCCACGGCGGTGATCAACTGCTCCCTCCAGGGGGTGGTGGAGGCGGCCAGGGCGTCCGGGCAGGTGGACAAGATCTACGCCGCCCGCTTCGGGGCGGAGGGCATCCTGGCCGGGGACCTGATCGATTTGACGGACGTGCCCGCCGCGACCATCGCCAGATTGGGGCATACGCCCGCCTCCGCCATCGGCTCCTGCCGGCGGAAGCTCACCGGCGCGGACTACCCCACGGTGCTGGAAACGCTGAGGAAGTTCCGGATCGACTGCTTCTTCTACAACGGCGGCAACGATTCCATGGACACCTGCAACAAGGTCAGCGAGCTGGCGAAAAAGGAGGGGCTGGACGTCCGGGTCATCGGCATCCCCAAGACCATGGACAACGACCTGGACCTCACCGACCACTGCCCGGGCTTCGGCTCTGCCGCCCGGTACGCGGCGCTGAGCGCCGCGGAACTGGCGCTGGACGCCTCCGGCCTGCCGATCCACGTGGTGGTGCTGGAGCTGATGGGCCGCAACGCTGGCTGGGTCACCGCCGCCAGCGCGCTGGCGGGGCGGCTGACGGACTGCGAGGTGCTCACGTATTTGCCGGAGGTCCCGGTGGACGAGGACAGGATGCTGGCAGACATCGAAAGGGCCTACGCCAAAGGGAAGGGCCTGCTGGTGACGGTGAGCGAGGGGATCTGCGGCCTGGACGGCAAGTCCTTGGCGGACACCGGCATAGTGGACGGCTTCGGGCACACGGTGCCCGGCGGCGCGGCGCAGCACGTCACGGACCAGATCGTCCAGCGGCTGGGCCTCAAGTCCCGGGCGGAGAAGCCGGGGCTGTTGGGCCGGGCCAGCATCCCCTACGTGTCCCAGGTGGACCGGGCGGAGGCGTATGCGGTGGGCCGGTATGCGGTGAACGCGGCGCTGAAGGGGGAGAGCGGCTGCATGGTGGCCATCGACGCGGTGCGCGATCCGGAGTACAGCAGCAGCCTGTCCCTGGCGCCGCTGGAGAAGGTGGCCAACGTGGAGAAGAAGTTCCCGCTGGAATGGATCGTGGACGGGAACAAGATCGCCGGCGCTTTCTTCGAGTACGCCCTGCCGCTGATGGGAGGCGATCTCCCGGAATATGCTCAGTTGAGGTGAAGAGGGATGAAGCATATCTACTTGAATCTGAAGCGGTTCGACGTGCCGGTGGAGCTGGGCGGCGTGAACCGGCTGGCCCCCGTGAGAGACTGGGGCGCGGCGGTGGTGGACGGCACCCAGGAGGGGCTGCGCAGGTACGACCCTGAAAAGGTGGAGTTCGTCCAGTATCTGCCGGAGGCCCATCTGCTGGGGGCGGCGGCTGCGTTGACGCCGGACAGCCCGGTGAAGCTGGGCAGCCAGGGGGTGTACCGCATGGACACGGCGGTGGGGGGCAACTTTGGGGCCTTCACCACCAACCGGCCGGCCTCTATCGTGAAGGCCATGGGGTGCGTCTCCACCCTGATCGGGCACTGTGAGGAGCGCAACGACAAAAAAGGCATCCTGGCCGAGGCGGGCTCCGCCGACGCGTCCGCAGTGGACCGCCTGCTGAACCAGGAGATCCGCTGCGCCCAAAAGGCCGGGCTGACGGTGCTGTATTGTATCGGCGAGACCAGCGAGGAGCAGCCCCAGTGGGAACAGGTGCTGGGAGCGCAGTTGGACGTGGGGCTGGAGGGCGTGGACAAGAGCAAGGTCGTCATCGGCTACGAGCCGGTGTGGTCCATCGGGCCGGGCAAGACCCCGGCGGGGAAGGACTATATCACCAAGATCGCCCGGTTCGTGAAGGAGCGTACCGGAGGGATGGACGTGGTGTACGGCGGCGGCTTGAAGGCGGAGAACGCGGCCATGCTGGCGTCCATCGAGGAGATCGACGGCGGACTGATCGCCCTGACCCGGTTCCAGGGGGAGATCGGCTTCTATCCTGAGGAATATCTGGAGATCGTCCGGCTGTACCTGGGCGAATGAGGGAGGGCATAGTATGAAACTGGAATTCGAATACGGCCACGGCCTGATGGCCGCCGAGCTGCCCGACAGCACCGACGTGTTCATCCCTGGGGAGACGGTCCCCGACCCGCCCTGTCTGCCCCAGGACTGGGACAGCCTGTATGATGCTACCCTGGCGTCCATCCGTCATCCCATCGGGATGCCCGCGCTGAAGGAGCTGGCAGGACCGGGCAAGCGCGTGGTGTTCGTCATCCCGGACATCGTCAAGGGCGGGTGCCAGGCCACGGCCCACCGGAAGGTGTCCATTCGGGCGTGCCTGGACGAGCTGTACGCGGCAGGGGTGGAGAAGAAGGACGTCCGGCTGCTGTTCTCCAACGGGCTGCACCCCCGTGCCACTGTGCCCGAGATGAAGCAGATCCTGGGGGAGGAGCTGTTCGGCGAGTTCTATTGGACGGGCCAGATCGACTCCCACGACAGCGAGGACTACGAGCACATGGTGGACCTGGGGACTACCAGCCGGGGGGACCCGGTGCTGATGAACAAGTATGTGTTCGACTGCGACATCCCCATCCTGATCGGCCACACCCAGGGCAACCCGTATGGGGGGTACTCCGGGGGCTACAAGCACTGTGCCACGGGGATCACCCATTGGCGGAGCATCGCCAGCCACCACGTGCCGAAGGTGATGCACCGGGCGGACTTCACCCCGGTGTCCGGCCACAGCCTGATGCGGACGAAGTTCGACGAGATCGGGATGTGGATGGAGGAGAAGATGGGCCATCCCTTCTTCTGCTGCGACGCGGTGCTGGACACGTATTCCCGGCAGATCGCGATCTTCTCGGGCTATGCCAAGGAGATGATGCCGGTGAGCTGGGAGGTGGCGGACAAGCGGACGTATGTGCCCTGGGCGGAGAAGAAGTACGATGTGATGGTGTTCGGGATGCCCCAGGCGTTCCACTACGGGGACGGGATGGGCACCAACCCGATCCAGATGATGCAGGCGCTGTCCGCCCAGGTGATCCGGCACAAGCGGGTGATGAAGGACAACTGCGTGATCATCTGCTCGTCGATCTGCAACGGGTACTTCCACGACGAGCGCTGGCCCTACCTGCGGGAGCTGTATGAGATGTTCCAGCACGATCACATGGACGTCCTGCCCGATATGGACCGGTATGGGGAGTACTTCGCCACCAACCAGGAGTACATCCGCAAGTACCGCTTCTGCAACGCGTTCCACCCCTTCCACGGGTTCTCCATGATGAGCTGCGGGCACATCGCGGAGATGGAGACCGCGGCGATCTACATCGTGGGGGCGCAGGAGCCGGGGATCGCCCGGGGGATGGGCCTCAAGACCCGGGCCACCTTCGAGGAGGCGCTGGCGGACGCGAAGAAGAAGTACGTGGGGCCGGACCCCGATATCCTGGCCCTGCCCAAGACCTTCAAGCTCTCCGCCGTCCACCTGTGCCTGAAGGACCAGCCCTACGACGGCGCCAACGATCCCGGCGGCGCTCCTCATCCCTGCGTCGGATGAGCGATGCGCAGAGCGCAGCGGCGGGGGAGGCGGGCCGTTCCAGAGGCCGAAAATGAGAAAAGAGTAAAGGAAGGTGTCGTATGAGCAAAGTGAAGCAAGCGAAAAGACCTTTGAGCAAAGCGGAGAAACGCAGCAAGCTGATCAACTGGTCGTGGCTGCTCGTCTCGCTGGTGGTGGCGCTGATCGTTTGGTTCTGCCTGTCCAAAGGGGAGAGGACGGGACGCAGCTTCCCGTTCGTCCCTGCCGTGATCGACGGCATGAAGACCATGCTGGACCGGGACGCTCTGCTGGGCGACTTTGCCAGCAGTATGATCTCCGTGGCGCTGGGCTTCAGCCTGGGCTTCGTGACCGCGCTGCCCATGGCGTTCCTCATGGCGTGGTATACCCCGGTACGTAAGATCATCGAGCCCTGGATCAATTTCATCCGCAACATCCCTGCCTTGGCCTATGCGCCGTTGGTGGTCATCATGCTGGGCGTGGGCCGCACCCCGTCCGTGGTGCTCATCTGGATCTGCACCTTCATGACCATGTGCATCACCATCTTCCACGGCATCCGGAACATCGACAATACCTTGGTCAAGGCCGCCCGGGTGCTGGGGGCCAACGACATGGACATCTTTTTCCGCATCACGCTGCCCGCCACGGTACCGTTCATCCTCACTGCTGTGCGGCTGGGCCTGAGCGCGGCCCTGACCACCCTGCTGGCGGCGGAATCCACCGGCGCTCAGGCCGGCCTTGGCATGCGCATCCGCACCCTCCAGACCACCTTCGAGACCAATGCCATGCTGGGCTACATCATCCTCATCGGCATCATCGGTACGCTGCTCAACATCTTTGTGGACTTCATCGAAAGGAGGCTGACCTCATGGCAGGAGAAGCGGGAAGAGGCATGAGCGCCGGGCGCGACGTGAAGATCAAGATCGAGCATGTCGTCAAGGAGTATCATGGCGACCATGGCACCACCGTGGCCCTCAACGGCGTCGATCTGGATATCTGGGAGAACGAGTTCGTATGTGTGGTGGGCCCGTCCGGCTGCGGCAAATCCACCCTGCTGAACATCCTGGCCGGCCTCCACGAAGCCACCTCCGGCGAATGCCGCCTGGATGGGAAGCCCATCAAGGGCACCGGCGTGGAGCGGGGCGTGGTGTTCCAGCAGTATGCCCTGTTCCCGTGGCAGACCGTGATCCAAAACGTCATGTTCGGGCCCCAGATGAAGCGTCTGCCCAAGGCGGAGTGTGAAGCGATCGCGCGCAAGTACATCAAGATGGTGGGGCTGGAGGACTTTGAGGACTCTTTCCCCAAGGAGCTGTCCGGCGGTATGAAGCAGCGGGTGGCCATCGCCCGGGCCTATGCCAACGATCCCGAGGTGCTGCTCATGGACGAGCCCTTCGGCGCGCTGGACGCGCAGACCCGTGCCCAGCTCCAGACCGAACTGCTCAAGACGTGGGAGCAGGAGCAAAAGACCTGCTTCTTCATCACGCATGACGTGGACGAGGCCGTCCTGCTGGCCCAGAGAGTGGTCATCATGTCTGCCCGGCCAGGAAGGATCAAGCGCATCGTGGACATCGACATCCCGTATCCCCGGGACCAGGCCACCAAGAGCGACCCCCGGTTCATGGAGCTCAAGGCCCAGATCTGGAACGAGGTCTATCAGGAGTACCTGGAGGTCCGCAAGTGAGTTCGTGCCTGACCGCTTTCGCGAGCGATCAAGATACAGGCAGTCCCAAACAAAGCTAAGGAGGAAAATGAAATGAAGAAACTCACCGCTCTGCTGTTGGCGCTGGTCATGGTGATGTCCCTGGCGGCGTGCTCCAGCGATGCCCCCGAGCCCACCAAGGATCCGGTTCCGACCCAGACCGCCCAGGCCCCGACGGGCCAAGAGTCCAAGGATCCGGAGCCGGCCGGTCCCGAGCCCATCACCCTGCGCATCGCCTATATGCCCAACTACGCTTCCCTTTGGGGCGTGCTGTCCGCCGACAAGCAGGGCTTCTTCGCTGAGGAAGGCATCACCATCGAGCTGACTGAGTTCCCCGACGGCCCCTCTGAGATCGCGGCCATGGAGAGCGGGAAGATCGATGTGGCTTACATCGGCAAGGGCGCCCACCGGCTGTGCATCTTGGGCAACGCCGTCATCTTCGCGCCCAGCTCCGTCCATACCACCGACAGGGTGGTGGTCCTGCCCGACAGCGGCATCGAGACGGTGGAGGACCTGAAGGGCAAGACCATCGCGTTCAATTCCGGCTCCTCTTCCGAGGCCACGCTGAACAGTGCGCTCACTGTGGCCGGCCTGACCCGTGACGATGTGAAGCTGATGGACCTGAGCATCGACAATATCGTGCCTGCCGCCGTGTCCCGCACCATCGACGCCGCTGTGTGCTGGAACCCCTACTCCTCTGAGATCATCAAGCAGGTGGAGGGCGCCAAGGAGATCGAGTTCTCCGACGGTTCCACCAATATCTCTAGCTGGATCTGCCTGCCCAAGTATGCCCAGGAGAACCGGGACGTGCTGGTGCGCTTCTGCCGCGCCCTGTTCAAAGGGATGGATTGGGGTTCCAAGGTGGACAACTATGAGACCGTGGCCCAGTACTGCGCCGATCAGACCAAGGCCAGCCTGGAATCCCAGCTCGTCCAGGTGGGCGACGCCCACTGGTTCAACCTGGAGGACCTGAAGGCCGGCATCGAGGACGGCGCGATCAAGGGTTATTACGAGGGGATGCAGAACGACTTCCTGGCAGGCGGCAACATCGAAGCCGATCAGGCCGTGGAGGCCGTGGGGCAGTTCGTCCTGTTCGACGTGGTGGAGGAGGCCCTGAAGTAAGGGCTGTCCCTGGATGGAAAACGGATAGCATCGACACATAGGAACGGACCCTATGGGACGGAACTCAGGTCCGCCCCATAGGGTCGTTCCACACTTTTGGCCTACAGGGATAGGAGGAGAGATCGTGAACATCGAGACCGTCTGCCCCGCAGGCGCGCCGGAGCCTGTGACCTTTGCCGCTTGCGAACTGAGAGCCTATCTGACGCGGATGCTCGGGGAGGTGCCGGGAGATCTTACCGTGCGCCTGGAGGTGCGTCCTGACGGCGGGCACAGCCGCACCGACTGGTTCTCCATAGAGCTGGACGGGGCGGGAGGGGCCATCGTGGGGAACAGCGCACGGGCGGTATTGCTGGGGGCGTATGAGTGCCTGCGCCGTCTGGGCTGCCGGTTCCTGGCCCCAGGGAAAGCGTATGAGGTCGTGCCTCATATCACCCGGGAGATGCTGAAGGTGAGCTGCGAGCATCAGGCGTCCTTCCGCCACCGGGGCGTCTGCATCGAAGGGGCGGACAGCCGGGAAGATGTCCTGGCGTTCATCGATTGGCTGCCGAAGCTGGGATACAACAGCTTTTTCCTGCAATTCAAAACGCCTTACATCTTTTATGCCCGGTGGTATGGGCACCGGGGCGATCCGTTCAGGGAGCCGGAGCCTTTTTCGCCGGAGGACGCCTTGGCCTGGATGAAGGAGGCGGAACGGGAGATGGAGCGCCGCGGGTCGCTGCTCCACAAGGTGGGCCATGGCTGGACCGGAGAGGTATTGGGCTTCGAGGCCCAGTCCTGGGACGCGGCTCCCCGGCCGCTGGCGGAGGCCGAGCGGCCAATGGCCGCTCAGGTGGGGGGAGTGCGCGGGCTGCATGAGGGCGTGCCCGCCAACACCAACCTGTGCTTCCATAACGGGGACGCGGTGGACGCTTTCGCGGCCCTGGTGGTGGACTATGCGAGAAAGGAGCCGGATGTGGACTACCTCCACGTTTGGCTGGCGGATGCGTACAACAACATGTGTGAGTGCGAAGGATGCCGCGTGACCACGCCCTCCGACCAATATGTGGAGCTGCTCAATGAGATCGACCGCCGCCTCACTGCGGAGGGGCTGGACACGAAGGTGGTGTTCTTGCTGTACCAGGAGCTGCTGTGGCCCCCGGCGCAGGCGCGGCTGGAACGCCCGGAGCGCTTCGTGCTCATGTTCGCCCCGATCAGCCGCACATTCGAACGCTCATATGACGTGGAGGAAAAGCTGCCGGACATCCCGCCCTATGAGCGCAACCATATCGTCTTGCCCACCAGCCTGCCGGAGAACCTGGCCTTTCTCCGGGGGTGGCAGGAGCTGTTCCACGGGGACAGCTTCGTATACGATTATCCTTTGGGGCGGGCCCATTATGGCGACCTGGGTTATGTGAAGCTGGCGCGGGTCATCAGCGGGGACGTGAAGCGGCTGGACGCCATGGGGTTGGACGGCTATATGAGCTGTCAGGAGCTGCGGGCGGGCCTCCCCAATTTCTTCCCCAACTATGTCATGGGCCGGACCCTTTTGGATCGGTCCGTGGATATGAACGAGCTGCTGGGCGAGTATTTTTCCGCTGCCTATGGGAAGGATTGGCCCCTGGTGGCGGACTACCTGTCCCGATTGTCCAGCTTGAGCAGCACCGACTATGTGAACGGCAAGGGGGAGCGGAAGGACGCGGACATGGCCGCTCGGATGGAGGCGGTCCGGGAGCTGTGCGTGGACTTCGCGCCCACACTGGACGCACATCGAGGGGCGAAAGGCTGGGACACTCCGTTCTGGGAGGTGCTGGACTACCACCGGCACTATGTGCTCAAGCTGTCCCGGGCCCTGTGCCGGCTGGCCGAGGGGGACGAGGCGAGGGCGTGGGAGAGATGGAAGGAGTTCCGCCGGACCGTCTGTGAGAAAGGGCCCGATCTCCGAGCATGGCTGGACGAATACCGGGTGCTGGAGGTCACAGAAAAATATACGGGCTTTCGCGGGGGCGCGGGGGCCTGAGAGGAGGATCTTTGATGCGTCACGAGTACTATTATTATGACAGGCAAGCTCTGCTGGCGGCTCCGAAGCTGCCGCTGGAGGTGCTGGAGGACAACGCCGCCGTGTTCCAGGCCATCGCCCGGGAGATGGTGGAGGAGATCGAACGGAAGAACGCCCTGGGTGAACGCACGGTGTTCATCTGCCCGGTGGGGCCGGTGGGGCAATATCCCTATTTTGTGGATATGGTGAACCGGAAGGGCCTCTGTCTGAAGGACGTGTGGTTCCTCAATATGGACGAGTACCTCACCGACGAGAAGGAGTGGGTCGAGAAGAGCCATCCCCTCAGCTTCCGGGGATTCATGGACCGGACGGTGTATACGCAGATCCGGCCGGAGCTGCTCATGCCGGAGGATCAGCGGGTGTTCCCCGACCCAAAGGATCCGGGGCGCATGAGCGCACTGATCGAAGAGCTGGGCGGGGTGGACATCTGCTTCGGCGGCATCGGGATCAACGGCCATCTCGCCTTCAACGAGGCCCAGGACGAGCTGACGCCCGAGCAGTTCAAGGCGCTCCATACCCGGGTGCTGGCCATCACCCCGGAGACCCGGACGGCCAACGCCATCGGGGACTTCAACGGGGCGCTGGACGATATGCCCCGCTGGTGCGTCACCATCGGCATGAATGAGATCTTCAACGCACGCAAGGTGCGTCTGGGCTGTTTCCGAAACTGGCACCGGGCCGTGGTGCGCCATGCGGCCTATGGCGAGGTGTCCGCCCATTTCCCGGCCACCATCATGCAGACGCATCCGGACGCGCTGCTGCGTGTCACCGAATACGTGGCCGCTCTGTCGGATTGACCGATCGGGAGGTGCAGTCATGAACGATACCTATATCATCAACGGCCAGGTGTACGTCGGCCGCAGGTTCGGACCTGGGACGCTCCGGCTGGCCCAGGGCAAGCTCCAGGTGCTCCCGGCGGACGCGCCCGTCCCGGAAGGGGCGCAGGTGGTGGACGTGCAGGGCAAGCGGGTGGTCCCCGGCTTCATCGACGTCCATACCCACGGCGCGGTGGGCGTGGACGTGAACGGCGCCACGGCGGAGGACCTGGAGAAGATCGGCCGCTTTTTCGCCGGGAACGGCACCACCTCGTGGCTGTGTTCCGTGCTCACGGACACGGTGGAGCAGACAGAGTGGTGCATCGATCAGTTCAAGGTCCACAACGCCGGGGAGCAGCCCACGGCCGAGCTACTGGGCATCCATCTGGAGGGTCCCTTCCTGGCCACCGAGTATAAGGGAGCTATGCCGGAGCACCTACTGCGCAAGGGCGACTCGGATCTGCTGCGCTCCTATCAGGAGCGGGCGGAGGGGGGCATCCGTTATCTCACGGTGTCCCCGGAGGTGGAGGGGGTGAACGAGATGATCCCCGTGGCGAAGGAGCTGGGCATCGTCACCGCCATCGGCCATTCCGGCGCGGACTATGAGACGGCCATGGAGGCTATCGGAAACGGGGCCGCTGCGGCCACCCACACCTTCAACGCCATGGGCCTGCTCCACCAGCATCGGCCCGCCATCATGGGAGCGGTGCTGGAGTCCGATGTGTACTGTGAGATGATCTGCGACGGGCGGCATCTCCATCCCGGCGTGGTGCGGCTGCTGATCAAGACGAAGGGATTGGACCGGGTGGTGGCCATCACCGATTCCATCATGGCCGCCGGCCTGCCGGACGGCAAGTATCATTTGGGCGTCAACGAGGTGGTGGTCGAGGATGGGGACGCCAAGCTGGCCTCCACCGGCGTGCGGGCGGGGAGCACTTTGACCCAGGACGCGGCGCTGAGGAACCTGCTGGCGTTCACCGGCAGGCCGCTGGAGGAGCTGCTGCCCGCCTTGACGGAGGGCCCTGCCCGTCTGATCGGGGTGTTCGACCGAAAGGGCTCGATCGCCGACGGGAAGGATGCCGACCTGGTGGTGCTGGACGAAGCGTGCGGTGTGGACATGGTGTTCACCCGTGGGCACATCCTGGAACGGCAGTGATAGGACAAAGTGCGCTGCGGCATCGCCGCAGCGCACTCAGGTAAAGTGGGCCGTTCGATATGAGGGAGGCGGTCATCCCGCTCCCGATCCGAGGTCATGGAAGATGGCGACTGCGGCGGCGCCCCGGGCCCCGCTGAACTGATCGGGCTCTACGAACACGAAATCGGTATCGGTGCGGGTGACTTTGCAGATGTTGCGATGCACCACGTCCAGGAGCTGCTGACGGTTGGCGGGGGCACGGAACAGCTCTCCCTCGATGAGCATGATGCGAGGGCAGGTAAAATTGTCGATGTTTGCGATGGCCAGCCCCAGGGTGTACACCGCGCGCTCTACGATGAGGTAGACGTCGGAGTCCCCCTCCCGCTGGGCCTGGAGGATGTTGGCCATGGAAGGCTCTTCGCCTTTGGGGCACAGTGTGCGCAGGATGGGCGCGCCTCCCCTGGCCAGAGCGTCCATACAGCGGGAGATGATGGCCCGGTCGCTGGAGATGGCCTCCAGGCAGCCGTGGTTGCCGCAGGTGCACTGGGGGCCGTTGGGCTCCATCACCATATGCCCGACCTCCCCGGCGCCCACGATGGACCCGAAGGAGCTGGAGGAGTTGAGGATCAGCGGACAGGCGATGCCCATGTGGATGAAGAGATAGGCGAAGGTGGGCACATCGTTGAGCAGCTCCCGCTGGAACAGCGAAGCGCCGTAGGCCCGGGCACAGGCGTTGTTCTCGATGGTGATGGGCTTATCGAAGCGCAGCCGCCGCTTCACGTCCCGCAGGAGGTTCTTGTCGTACCAGTTATAGCTGGGGCGCACGTTCAGCACGCCGGACCGGGTGTCCACCAGGCCGGGGACGCAGAAGCCCAAGCCGTCCACGTCGTCGAAGGTGAGGCCGCGATCGTCCAGCATGGAGCGGATGAGGCGGCAGGTCAGGTCCAGGTTGTCCTCATAATCTCGGCTGGGGGAGGGGACGGAACGGCTGCACAGCACCTGGCCGCGGTAGTCGGTGAGACAGGCGGCGCTCTCCGAGCCGCGCATCTCTACGCCGATGAACTGCCGCGCGTTGGGCACGATGTCCAGCGGGCGGCTGCGGCGGCCGTGACGGTGGTCCATAGGCTCGGGTGCGTCCAGTTCCTGCACTACGCCCGCCGTCATCATATCGTTGATGTTCGTGGTGATGGTGGGCAGGGTGAGATCCAGCCGTTTGGCGATATCTGCCCGGGTGATGGGGCCGAAGTGGTAAACCATGCGCAGGATGGCGGACTGATTGGTGACCCTGACTCGGGGCAGGTTGTTGCCCTGTTCGAATTGCATACCGCACCGCCTCTCATGGGACGATCCAAAAGAGCTGGAATTTTGATCGGTTTTGATATATTATATCGGTATGGAGACCTTGTGTCAAGGTCGAGGGATATGGGAGGGAAGGGACGATGGCGATCTTTTTCATAGTGAGCTTTTTGGCCAGCGTGGTGGGGGCCATCTGCGGCATCGGCGGCGGCGTGGTCATCAAACCGGTGCTGGACATGCTGAGCCTGGAGAGCGTGGCCACCATCAGCTTTTTGTCCGGCTGTACGGTCTTGTCGATGAGCTGCTATTCCGTCACGCGGGCTTTGACCAAGGGCGACAGCGGGGTGGACGTGCGCACGGGCACGCCTCTGGTCATCGGCGCGGCGCTGGGAGGCTTGGCGGGCAAGCAGCTTTTCGATCTTTTGAGGTCCATGTTCGCAGATCAGGGGGTGGTGGGCGCGGTCCAAGCCGCCTGCCTGGGGGCCATCACGCTGGGCACGCTGATATACACGGTGAACAAGGGCCGCATCCATACGCATCGGATCGCGGCTCCGGGCGCATGTGTGGCGATCGGTCTGGTCCTGGGAGTCATGTCCAGCTTTTTGGGCATCGGCGGCGGTCCCATCAACCTGGTGGTGCTGTACTTCTTTTTCAGCATGGAGACGAAGACCGCGGCGGCGAACAGCCTGTACATCATCCTGTTCAGCCAGCTCGCCAGCCTGTTCACCACGCTGTTCACCCACACCGTGCCCGATTTTCGCTGGCCGGTGCTGCTGGTGATGGTGGGCGGCGGCGTAGGGGGCGGCATCGTAGGGCGCATACTGAACAAAAGGATGGACGATAGGTTGGTGGAGAGGCTGTTCATGGGACTGATGGGGGCGATCATCGTCATCTGCGTATACAATGTCTGGCGGGGGATCGGTGGCTGAGGCCGCCGGACCTCTGGGGCAGGCCGGTGCGCAAAAAGCTGGGGCAGAAGTGGCGGTCCCCTATTGACAAGGCTGGTTAGCTGTGGTAAACTGCATGTGATCAAAAGGGGTCAGCGCCTTTTGACCTCTCGCTGCTGAGCGGCGGGGGCAGTTGGCGATGGCGCTGTCTGGCGGGGGGCCGCGATCGTCGAGATGACGGGGGCGGATCTCGGCCTCGAAAAGCCGAAAGGGGGAGACGATATGAGGACACTCAAGGATGCGAAGGTGGGCGAAAGCGTCATCGTGGCCCGGCTCTATGGCGAAGGCGCAGTGAGGCGCCGCATCATGGATATGGGGATCACCAAGGGCGTGGAGATCTATGTCCGGAAGATGGCGCCTCTGGGCGATCCGATGGAGCTCACGGTTCGGGGATACGAGCTGAGCATACGAAAAGCCGATGCGGCCACGATCGAATTGGCTTAAAATTTTGACCATGGGTTAGCTGATGCTAATCCTATCGGACGAAGGAGAGGTAGATTGACCAATGGATATCAAGATCGCGCTGGCGGGCAATCCGAACTGCGGCAAGACCACGCTGTTCAACGCCCTCACCGGTTCCAACCAATATGTGGGGAACTGGCCCGGCGTCACGGTGGAGAAGAAGGAAGGGAAGCTCAAGGGCTACAACGATGTGATCATCCAAGATCTGCCCGGGATCTACTCCCTGTCCCCGTATACGCTGGAGGAGGTGGTGGCCCGGGACTATCTGGTGAAGGAGCGGCCGGACGCCATACTCAACGTCGTGGACGGCACGAACATCGAGCGGAACCTGTATCTCACCACTCAGCTCATCGAACTGGGGCTGCCCGTGGTGGTGGCCGTGAACATGATCGATCTGGTGCGGAAGAATGGGGACAAGATCGATCTGGCCAAGCTGGGCAAGGCGCTGGGCTGCGAGGTGGTGGAGATGTCCGCGCTGAAGGGCGAGGGCGGGGTGGACGCCGCAGAGCGGGCCATGGCCCAGGTCAAGGCCCACAAGGCGGGGGAGCATCCCCATGTGTTCACCGGCAGCGTGGAGCACGCCCTGGCCCACATCGAGGAGTCCATCCAAAGCAGGGTGGACGGCAGCTACCTGCGCTGGTATGCCATCAAGGTGTTCGAACGGGACGAGAAGGTGCTGGAGGAGCTGGCGGTCGATGAGGAGCTGAGGGCCCATCTGGAGGGACATATCGCCGACTGCGAGGCCGAGCTGGACGACGACGCCGAGTCCATCATCACGAACCAGCGGTATGATTACATCGGCGGTGTGGTGGGCAAGGCAGTGGTCAAGAAAGCAGCGAAGAACTCAGCCACCGCCTCGGACAAGATCGACCAGGTGGTCACGGACCGGGTGCTGGCGCTGCCCATCTTCGTGGGCGTGATGTTCCTGATCTACGCCATCGCCATGGGGCCCTGGAGGATATCCGTGGGGGCCAGGGCGTCCGACTGGGCCAACGACGGCCTGTTCGGCGACGGCTGGTTCCTCCCGTTCACGGCCGATACCGACGCCTGGGACGAGGCGTGCGCAGCTTTCGAGGAGGCGCAGGCCATCATCGCCGCGTATGGAGCGGGGGAGGCGGAGGCATATCTCTACAACGAGGACATGGGCGAGACCATCCGGCTGGCGGCGGACGCCGGCGCCTATGCCAAAGCCCTCGCGGTGGCGCAGCCGGATCCAAACGACTATGGTACATGGATCCCCGGCCTGCCTGTGGTCGTTGGGGACGCCCTGGAGGCCATCCATTGCGATGAGGTGGTGAGGTCTCTGGTGCTGGACGGCATCGTAGGCGGTGTGGGAGCCGTGCTGGGCTTCGTGCCGCAGCTCCTGGTGCTGTTCCTGCTGCTGGCCATCGTGGAGGACGTGGGCTATATGTCCCGAGTCGCCTTCATCATGGACCGGCTGTTCCGCCGGTTCGGCCTGTCCGGCAAGTCCTTCATCCCCATGCTGGTGGCCACCGGCTGCGGTGTGCCCGGGGTCATGGCCTCCCGCACCATCGACCAGGACCGGGACCGCAAGATGACCATCATGACCACCTGCTTCATCCCGTGCAGCGCCAAGATGCCGATCATAGGGATGTTCGCCGGGGCGCTGTTCGGCCGCTCCGTATGGGTGGCGGTGTCGGCCTACTTCATCGGCGTGGCTGCGGTGGTAGTGTCCGGGATCATGCTGAAAAAGTTCCGGGTCTTTACAGGGGACGCCGCGCCCTTCGTCATGGAGCTGCCCGCCTATCACGCTCCGTGCATGAAGAACGTGCTCCGCACCACCTGGGACCGGGGATGGTCCTTTATCAAACGGGCGGGCACCGTCATCCTGCTGTCCACCGTCATCCTGTGGTTCCTCCAGGGGTTCGGCTTCGAGGGCGGCAGCTTCGGCGTGGTGTCCGACAACGACCACTCCCTGCTGGCCAGCATGGGCCGGATCGTGGCGTTCGTTTTCATCCCCCTGGGCTTTGGCTCATGGCAGACGGCCGTGGCCACGCTCACCGGCCTCATCGCCAAGGAGGAGGTGGTGGCCACGATGAAGGTGCTGTATCCGGGCGACTTCATCGCCAACATCGGTGCGACGTTCTCCGGACTGTCCGCCTATTCCTTCATGATCTTCAACCTGCTGTGCGCCCCCTGCTTCGCGGCCATGGGCGCGATCAAGCGGGAGATGAACGACAGCAGGTGGACATGGCGCGCCATCGGCTACATGTGTGCCTTTGCCTATGCGATCTCCTTCATCGTCTATCAACTGGGCGGGCTGATCGCCGGAGAGGTGGCGTTCAATCTGTTCACGGTCGCGGCGGTTGCGGTGCTGGCCGGTATGCTGTACCTGCTGTTCCGGCCGGCCGCGAAGCCGTCCGGCACTTCCTCCAAGCGGAGCGCCGGCGCTGCCCGGGTATGAGCCATGATGCAGTTTTTGCGTGAGGAGCTGGGCACGATCCTGGTGCTGTTCCTGGTAGCGGCGGCGTTGGCCGGAGCCGTGTGGTCCATGCGGCGGGGCAGACGGTCCGGCAGGTCCGGCTGCGGCTGCGGGTGCGATAGCTGCCCGTCGAAAAACATCTGTCATCCGAAGAAGTAAAAGACGCCCCCGGGAGCATCGCTCCCGGGGGCGTCCTCAAACGTTCCAGGCCGGTCTGCGCGGGGAGGGGAGAGCGTCCCGACTGGGGTCAGCGCTCACATTTCCAGAAGGACACGCTGTAGGGGGGCAGCTCGCTGCCGCCGCCGAAGTCGTGGAGCTGTCCGGTCAGCAGGTCCACCGCCTGCCCGCACCCGGCGTCGAAGTGGGCCCAATAGGGCTGGCTGTCGGCGTTCACGGCCACGAGCACCCGCTCGTGCTCGCTGCGGCGCTGGAACACGGTCTGCTTGTTGGTGAGGAGCAGATCCTTGAGATCGCCCCAGCACAAAGCTTCGCTCTGCTTGTGGGCCTTCGCCATGGCGGCGATCTGGTCGGTGAGCCCGTTCCATTCCGGCTTGTCGAAGCTGGGCCGCAGGGCGTCGTCCCCTTGGGACTTGCTGCCCTGAGCGCCCCACTCGCTGCCGTAGTACACGCAGGGGATGCCGGGCATACCGAACAGCAGGCCGTACATCAGGGGCAGGTGCTCGGGGACCTGGAGGATACTGGCGGCCCGGGTGACGTCGTGGTTGTCGGCGAAGCACAGCAGATGCTTTCCCTTGTACAGCGTCCACTGCTCCGGGCCGAACTGCCGCTTCAGGCTGTGGACGATCTCGAACAGGTTCATGGAGTTCAGAGCGGAATACAGGCCCTTATAGCACTCGTAATTGGTGCAGGAGTGGAGCATCTGGTCGTTGACCCACTGGTTGTAATCGCCGTGGAGAGTCTCGCCCACCAGGAAGAAATCGGGCTTCAGCGCGTCACAATATCCGCGCAGACGGTGCAGGAAGTCCTTGTCCAAGCAATAGGCCACGTCCAGCCGCAGCCCGTCGATGTCGAACTGGTCCACCCAGGACTTCACACACTCCAGCAGGTGGTCCACCACGGCCGGGTTGCGCAGGTTGAGCTTCACCAGCTCATAGTGGCCTTCCCAGCCCTCGTACCAGAAGCCGTCGCCGTAGTTGGAGTCACCGTTGAAATCGATGTGGAACCAGTCCTTGTAGGGGGAGTCCCATCTTTTCTCCTGTACGTCCCGGAAGGCCCAGAAACCGCGTCCCACATGATTGAACACCCCATCCAGCACCACCTTGATCCCGTGGTCGTGGAGGGTCTGGCACACCTGGGCGAACTCCTGGTTGGTGCCCAGGCGGCAGTCCACCTTGCGGTAGTCTCTGGTGTCGTAGCCGTGATGGTCGCTCTCGAAGATGGGGGACAAGTATACCGCATCCGCGCCTAGCTTCTGGATATGACCGGCCCAATCGCCGATCTTCCCGATACGGCTGGCCTGTACGCCGTCATTTTCTCTGGGGGCCCCGCAAAAACCCAGGGGATAGATCTGATAAAAAACGCTTTGTTCCGCCCACATGGGCGTCACTCCCTTTCTCTGGCTGTATTTCATGGCCGGAAAGGCCGTGAGTCATCAGTATACCAGAAGAGACGGGAAAAAGCAAGTTCATATGGATCGATGTCCCTTTTGAGAAAGGTATTGCCAACGGATCGCTGAGGTATCACATCGGCAGTTTCTACAAAACCGGGTCGATTCGGCTGGGGCTGCGTGGATGCGGATCCTTTCATGTCGTGAATGGAAAGATATCGTTCCAACGGGGATATTGGGACAAACTCTCCTTCTTGAAGCAGCACGGTCTCCCTATCGAACGATGACATAGGTCCCGGCTCAGCGGAGAGCTGCCAATAAAGGCAGCTCTCCGTTTTTTTGGATGGTGAGCCGATCCGTTGCTCCGATCTCCAGCGACGCGCCCCGCCCCCGGCAGCCTTAATGAAATCTTTCGATTTTCCCCTCTGGCTTCTTAACCCTTTTTTTGTATACTATCCGTACCAGCACAGATAATACAGTTTGAAGGTTTGGAGGAGATCCCGTTATGTCGATCCTAGAAGTCAGTCATGTGAAGAAAGTGTACTCCACCCGTTTCGGCGGCCAGAAGGTGGAGGCCCTGGCCGATGTGTCCTTCACCGTAGAGCAGGGGGAATACGTGGCCATCATGGGCGAATCCGGCTCAGGCAAGACCACCCTGCTGAACATCCTGGCCGCGCTGGACCGGCCCACTGCCGGGTCGGTGCTCCTGGCGGGGCGGGAGCTGGGCGCCGTCAAAGAGAAGGAGCTGGCGGCGTTCCGCAGGGACAACCTGGGCTTCGTGTTCCAAGACTTCAACCTGCTGGATACCTTCAGCCTCCGGGACAACATCTTCCTGCCCCTGGTCCTGGCGGGGAAGCGGCACTCGGAGATGGAACGGCGTCTCATCCCTCTGGCGCAGACCCTGGGCATCGAGAAGCTGCTGGACAAATATCCCTACGAGGTGTCCGGCGGACAAAAGCAGCGGTGCGCCGTGGCCCGCGCCCTTATCACCCAGCCGCAGATCGTTTTGGCCGACGAGCCCACCGGCGCGCTGGATTCCCGGGCCGCGGACAGCCTCATGGACCTGTTCACCAGGATCAACCAGGCGGGCCAGACCGTGCTCATGGTCACCCACTCCACTGCCGCGGCCAGCCGGGCCGGACGGGTGCTGTTCATCCGGGACGGACGGGTGTATCATCAGCTCTATCGGGAGGAGCGCACCGACGGGCAGATGTTCCGCCTTATCACCGAGGTCCTTGCCCGCCTGACCGACGGGGGTGAGCGCCTTGCGTAACGGACTGTATCCCAAGCTGGCGGCCCAGGGCATGAAGCAGAACCGCCGGTTCTTTTTGCCCTACCTGTTGGCTCTGGCCGGATCGATCGCCGCCTTCTATGTCATGTGCGCCCTGTGTTCCGACCCCGGCGTGCTGGAGATGCGGGGCTTCGCCTATGTCATGGTGATGATGCAGATCGGTATGTTCGTGGCGGGGATCCTGTCCGCCATACTGCTGCTGTATATCAACAGCTTCTTGATGAAGCAGCGGAAAAAGGAACTGGCCCTGTACAATATCCTGGGCATGGGCAAGGGGAACATCGCCCTCATCCAGTGCTGGGAGAGCCTGTATACTGCCATCATCGGCATCGGCGGCGGTCTGCTGTGCGGCGTGGCGCTCCACAAGCTAGCCACCGTCGCGCTGACCTCCCTGCTGCGCTTCCACATCCCGTTCCATTCCTCCGTCTCCCTGCCCGCGATGATGACGACGGCGGTGTTCTTCGGGGGCCTACTGATCCTGGCCCTGGTGCTGGACCTGCTGAAAGTGCGGGTGTCCGACCCCATCGAGCTGCTGCGCGGCGGGAGCGTGGGCGAGCGCGAGCCCAGGACCCGCTGGCTGCTGGCCGTGATAGGCGCGGCGGCATTGGGCGCGGGTTATCTCATCGCCGTCACCACCACCGACCCCGTGTTCGCCGTGGTCCTCTATTTCCTGGCGGTCATCCTGGTCATCATCGGCACCTACTGCCTCTTCACCGCCGGGAGCATCGCGCTGCTGAAGATGCTGCGAAAGAACAAGCGGTTCTATTATCGGACCGGCCACTTCATCGGGGTGTCCGGGATGCTCTACCGCATGAAGCGCAACGCCGTGGGGCTGTCCAACATCTGCATCCTGTCCACCATGGTGATGGTGATGATCTCGGGCACCCTGGCCCTCTACCTCGGCCAAGGGGAGATCATCGCCGCCCAGTACCCCGCCGCCCTGACCATGACCGTCATGTTCGACCCGGCCCAAGGACAGGCCCTGGACCTGGACGGCGCGAAGGCGCTGGTGGAGCGGTTCGCGCAGAGCCAGGGCGTTCCCGTCACGAGCCTGGATGCGGCGGGATACCTGCACTTCAATGCCTATGCCGATCCGGAGACCCACCGGTTGGAGGTGGGCCGCGAAGGGCCCAACAACGACCGCCGGGCCGTCTACCTCCTCACTGCAGAGGGCTATACCTCCCTCACCGGGCAGCAGGTCCCGGTCCTCCAGCCGGGGGAAGCGGCGGTGTGCGGCAGTCTGCCCGACGGTTTCGGCCCTGAGCTCACGTTCCAGGGCATCCGCATCAGCGGGGGAGACGAGGTGGGGGAGCCTCAGGGCCTCACCGTCGTCCAGACCCTGCCCGCCGTCGAGTATTTCGACACCACCTTCGACATGAACGAAACGCTGTGCGTCGTGGTGCCGGACCACTCCACGCTGGAAAGCTTCTGGTCCTTGCAGCAGGCCGCGCTGGAGAGCTACGCCGCCGATCTTGCCGCCGTCCTGCTGGTGGATCTGGACTGCACCGATGAGCAGGAGCTGGCCCTGATGGACGCGTGGAGCGAGGCGTCCCTGGACGAGAGCTTCTTCGCGGGGACGGGCTCCTGGTCCTATTGGCGGGCGGACAGCCGGGCCGAGATGGCGGTGGACGGCTATTCCATGGCAGGCGGTTTCCTGTTCCTGGGCATCATACTGGGCATCCTCTTCCTCATGGCCACAGTGCTCATCATCTATTACAAGCAGGTGTCCGAGGGCTACGAGGACCAGGGCCGCTTTGAGATCATGCGCAAGGTGGGCCTGAGCCAGCGGGAGGTCAGGTCCTCCATCCGCAGCCAGGTGCTCATCGTGTTCTTCCTGCCCATCGCCGTGGCCGCCGTCCACATCCTGTTCGATTTCAACCTGGTGGCCCAGATGCTCACCCTGTTCGGGGTGCGCCATGTGTCCACGGTGGCGCTGTGCACCGGGGGCACCCTGCTGGCCTTCCTGGCCGTGTATGCCGCGGTGTACCTGCTCACAGCCAGGACCTATTACAAGATCGTCCGCTGAACCCTGTCCGTCCCCGGTCCGCCGGGGACGGACATTTTTCGCGCGCTCCCCTCCTGCCTCTTGACGAGACCCCTACCCTTGGTGGTATACTTCCCCTTGATATCTTCATATGGATCGAGGGATGGCTATCATGCCTATCATCAAAGAGCGGACCGCTCCCCAAAGCCCGTCGCTGGTCCAGGGGTCGGTGGTCCGGTGCATCCTTTCCTTTGCGCTGCCGATGTTCTTCGGCCAGCTCCTCCAGCAGCTCTACAACCTGGCCGACGCCTGGGTGTTGGGGAATTTCGCCGAGAACGAAGCCTTTGCCGCCGTCAGCTCCGGCGGCAACCTCACCTTCCTCATCATCGGTCTCTTCAACGGTATCGCTGTGGGCGGCGGCGTCATCATCTCCCGGTACTATGGAGCGGGGGACGAAGAGAACGTATCGAAGGCCATCCACACCGATTTCCTGTTCGGGATCGCCGCGTCGGTGCTCTCGACGGTGGTGGGGTCGCTGCTGGTGCCGAAGCTGCTGCTGCTGACCCATACGCCTGCCTCGGTGCTGCCCTACTCGCTGACCTATTTCCGCATCTATTTCGGCGGCGTGTTCACGGTCATCCTCTACAACATCTGCATGGCCATCATGCAGTCGTTGGGCGACAGCCTCCACCCGCTGTACTACCTCATGGCCTCCTCCGTACTGAACATGGCGCTGGATCTGCTCTTCGTGGCAGTGCTCCACTGGGGCGTGGCGGGAGCGGCGGCGGCCACCGTCATCACCCAGGGATGCAGCTTCCTCATGTGCCTGTGGCGGATGTGCCGGATGAAGGACTACACCCGGCTGGATCTCCGCAAGCTGCGCATCTATCCGGAGATCCTCGCCCAGATCTTGCCGCAGGGACTGCCCGCAGGAGTGCAGAACGCTGTCATCAGCATCGGGAACCTGGTGGTACAGAGCAATATCAACTCCTTCGGCCAATACGCCATGTCCGGACACGGCGCCTATGTGAAGATCGAGGGGCTGGTGTTCCTGCCCATCATGAGCATGTCCATGGCCCTGCCCACCTTCATCAGCCAGAACCTGGGTGCCCGGCAGTACGAGCGGGCGAAACGCGGCGCGGTGTTCGGCATCCTGGCGGGGGTGTCCGTGGCCGAGCTGATCGGAGTGGTGTTCCTCTTCGCCGCGCCCCCGGCCCTGCGCTTTTTCGTGGACGTTCCGGAGGCCATCGGGTTCGGCGCGATCCACGCGCGGGTGGTCGCCCCCTTCTTCTTCCTGCTGGCGTTCACCTATTGTGCCGCCGGAGTGCTGCGGGGCTGCGGCAAGTCCTTCGTGCCGATGGCCACCATGCTGGCCTTCTGGTGCTGTGTCCGGGTGCTGTACGTCACCCTTGCGACCCGTGCCATGCCTGTGTTCCAGACCATCTCCTGGGCCTATCCGCTCACCTGGGGCCTCAGCTCGGTGGTGCTGCTGCTCTTCCTGGTCCGGTCGGACTGGCTCCACGCCTTCGACATCGGGAAACACCAGCCGTGAGCCGTCCCGCTTTCTTTTTTGAACATCCCCTCCTTTTCCCTCATAGGATAGGGAAAAGGAGGGGTGAACCTTGAGAAATACCTGTCTGCTCAGCGAGGACACCAAGACCTACCTGTGCTGCTTTTATCACATCCTGGATGAGATGGTGCAAGGCATGACCACCGCCAGCCTCAGCCAAAGCATCTCCCAGAATTTCGCCGTCCAGATGGTGCCCCATCACCGTGCGGCGATCCAATTGTCCAACAACATCCTGCGCTTCACAGGCAGCAAGTCCATCCAGCGGATGGCGCAGCGCATGATCGACCAGCAGACCCAGAGCATCGACCGGCTGGAGGCGGCCTTGGGCCCGTGCCGTCAGCTCACCAACCCGGTGTTGGATCTGCGGCTCTATCAGCGGCGGATGGACCTCATCTATCGGGAGATGTACGCGCAGATGGGCGCCGCCCCGGAGAACAACCGGCTGAACGCCGTGTTCCTGCGGGAGATGATCCCCCACCATCAAGGGGCCGTCCGTATGGCGGAGAACGCGTTGAAGTACGACGTCTGCACCGAGCTCGTGCCGATCCTGCGGACGATCGTCGCCCAGCACCGGCAGGGGGTGACGCAGATGCGGGCCATGCTGAAACGGATGGAGTGCTGACGCGCTCCGGTCCGAGCCCGGTGCCGCCGGGCGTCTTTTCGCGATGCCCTTCGCCCAAGCGCCGGCCGGAAAGGGGAGGGACATACATATCCGTTGGCATCCAAAAGAGCGTTCAGGCCCTAATGTCCTTGCCAACTCTCTGGCTGCTGCATTTCGGTCTCCAGGGGATCCTTTGAGGCGTCCCGCCGGCGGCATCTTTTTTGAAAAGGACGCGCCAAATCTCCTCTTGCAATCCGGGGAAAATAATGTTAAAATGTTAACAGGATCTGGGCCGATCGCCCAAAATGAATTGGAGGTAATTCAAATGGCACGTTTTACTCTTCCCCGGGATCTTTACCATGGAAAAGGAGCGCTGGAGGCGCTGAAGTCCTTCGACGGCAAGCGCGCGATCGTCTGCGTGGGCGGCGGTTCCATGAAGAAGTTCGGTTTCCTGGACCGGGCGGTCGCTTACTTAAAGGAAGCGGGCATGGAGGTGGAGCTGTTCGAGGGCATCGAGCCCGACCCCTCTGTGGAGACCGTCATGAAGGGCGCCGAGGCCATGCAGAAGTTCCAGCCCGACTGGATCGTGGCCATGGGCGGCGGTTCCCCCATCGACGCGGCCAAGGCGATGTGGATCAAGTATGAGTACCCCGACATCACCTTCGAGGAGATGTGCAAGGTGTTCGGCATCCCGGCCCTGCGCAAGAAGGCCCGCTTCTGCGCCATCTCTTCCACCTCCGGCACCGCGACCGAGGTGACCGCTTTCTCCATCATCACCGACTATCAGAAGGGCATCAAGTACCCCATCGCCGATTTCGAGATCACGCCTGACGTGGCCATCGTGGACCCGGACCTGGCCGAGACCATGCCCAAGAAGCTGGTGGCCCACACCGGTATGGACGCCATCACCCATGCCGTCGAGGCATATGTGTCCACCGCCAACTGCGACTATACCGATCCCCTGGCCCTGCACGCCATCAAGATGATCCAGAACGATCTGGTGGACTCCTATAATGGCGACATGGCCAAGCGCGATTCCATGCACAACGCCCAGTGCCTGGCCGGCATGGCGTTCTCCAACGCGCTGCTGGGCATCGTCCATTCCATGGCCCACAAGACCGGCGCGGCCTTCGCCGACCATGGCGCGCACATCATCCATGGCGCGGCCAACGCCATGTATCTGCCCAAGGTCATCGCGTTCAACGCCAAGGACGAGACCGCCGCCAAGCGGTACGGTGAGATCGCCGACTTCATGAAGCTGGGCGGCGACAGCGTGGAGGAGAAGGTGGCGCTGCTCATCGCCTACCTGCGCAAGATGAACGACGACCTGAACATCCCCCACTGCATCGGGAAGTACGGTCCGGACAGCTATCCCTGCGACCAGGGCTTCGTCCCCGAGGAGGTGTTCCTGGAGCGGCTGCATGACATCGCCGTCAACGCCTTGGGCGACGCCTGCACCGGGTCCAATCCCCGCCAGCCCTCCGTGGAGGAGATGGAGAAGCTGCTCAAGTGCTGCTATTACGACACTGAGGTGGACTTCTGATCCCAGCGAGACCCGTCTGGCCCCCGCCGGCACCTCCCGGCGGGGGCTTTTTCTCGCTTCCGTATTGACAAGGATGGAAAATGTGATAGAATAGGTTCGCGATGACGGAGCTAAGTCCAAACTGCCGCGCACCAGAGAGAGGGGATGGTGGGAACCCTCGCGTGAGGCGATGGACGCGCCGCTCCTGAGCGTTCCCGCGAGGAGCGGGGCGGATCGTCCCCGTTATCGGACGAACGAGTGTCCTTGCCATGTGGGGAACCGGGGTGGTACCGTGGAGCGTCTGCTTCATCCCCGGACTTACGGCAGGGGCGTTTCTTTTTTCGGAGGTGTCCCATGACCCATCAAGAGCTTTGGGCGGCCTATCGGGCCGTCGATCCGGACGCCGGGGAGGACTACGAGGCGTGGTCCTTCGGCGACGACCCGGATACGCTGGCGGCATCGACCCGGAACGGGATCAAGACCGCCACCGCCAGCGCGGGGATCTGGTACGAGATGGGGGAGGAGCCCATGCCCCGTGCCGGGGAATACAGCGTCATCCTGGACAGCCGGGACCAAGCGGTGTGCGTCATCCGCACGACACGGGTGTACACCGTGCCCTTCGACCAGGTGTCCGCCCGGCATGCCTGGAGAGAGGGGGAGGGCGACCGTTCCCTGGCCCATTGGCGGCGGGTCCACGAGGCTTTCTTCCGGGCCGAGCTGGGACAGGCGGGGCTGGAGTTCTCTTTGGACATGCCGGTGGTGTGCGAGGAATTCGAGCTGGTGTACCCGGACACGGGGGGCGTCCAGGCCCTCTTTGAGAAGTGGTGTGGAAAGCTGCGGCTGGTGCCCGACTGGGACGTGCGGCTGGAGCTGGTGAGCGACCCGAACTGGCGAAAGACCGGCGACCTGAAGGTGGACTGCGACGACAAAAAGGCGATCCTCATGCTCGCCGCCGATCCAAAGCAGGAGAACTTGGAGGAGGTCATCGTCCACGAGCTGATGCACCTGAAGCTCTACCCGTTGGACCAGGTGACGGAATCGCTGATCCTCAGCCAGTTCGAGGAGGGCACGCCGGCCTGTGCGTTCGCGTACCGGCAGTTCTTCCTCGCCCTGGAGCAGACGGTGGAGGAGCTGACCAAGTGCTGGCTGCTGGAGTTCGGCGAGGACAAGCAGCTCTCCTTCGGCCGGTGTGAGCGGCAGCGATCCTTCACGGAACTGTATGACGGACTGAAAGATCTAGAATGAATGGAGGTAATCCCCATGAGCGACCCCAAACCCTATGGCCTGAACGAGCTTCGGGAGATGTTCCTGAAGTTTTTCGAGACGAAAGGCCACCTGCGCCTGCCCAGCTTTTCCCTGATCCCCCAGAACGACGCGTCCCTGCTGCTCATCAACTCCGGCATGGCGCCCATGAAGCCCTGGTTCACCGGTGAGCAGGAGCCCCCCCGCCGCCGGGTGTGTACCTGCCAAAAGTGCATCCGCACCGGGGACATCGAGAACATCGGCAAGACGGCCCGCCACGGCACCTATTTCGAGATGCTGGGCAATTTCTCCTTCGGCGACTACTTCAAGCGGGAGGCCATCGCCTGGTCCTGGGAGTTCCTGACCTCTCCGGAGTGGGTGGGACTGGACCCGGACCGGCTGTATCCCTCCATCTATGAGGACGACGACGAGGCGTTCGAGATCTGGAACAAGGAGATCGGCATCGCCCCGGAGCGCATCTTCCGCTTCGGCAAGGCGGACAATTTCTGGGAGCACGGCTCCGGCCCCTGCGGCCCCTGCTCCGAGATCTACTACGACCGCGGCCCGGAGCACGGCTGCGGGAAGCCAGGCTGCACGGTGGGGTGCGACTGCGATCGGTATATCGAGGTATGGAACAACGTGTTCTCTCAGTTCGACAATGACGGAGAGGGCAACTATACCGAGCTGAAGCAGAAGAACATCGATACCGGCATGGGCCTGGAGCGGCTGGCTTGTGTCTGCCAGGGGGTGGATTCCCTGTTCGATGTGGACACCGTGATGAACATCACGCACAAGGTGTCGGACATCACGAAGGCCCATTATGGCCAGACCCACGAGAAAGACGTGTCCCTGCGGGTCATCACCGACCATATCCGTTCCGCCACCTTCATGATCTGCGACGGGGTGCTGCCGTCCAACGAAGGGCGGGGCTATGTGCTGCGCCGCCTGCTGCGCCGGGCCGCCCGCCACGGCAAGTTGCTCGGGGTCGATGAGCCGTTCTTGTACCAGGTGTGCGACACCGTGATCGGCGAGAACGAGGGCCACTATCCGGAGCTTCGGGAGCGGCAGGACTATATCACCAAGGTCATCCGGGTGGAGGAGGAGAACTTCGCCAAGACCATCGACGGCGGCATCAAGATTTTTAATGAGATGCTCTTAGGCCACAAGGAGAAGGGGGAAAAGACCTTCTCCGGCGCGGACGCGTTCAAGCTCTATGACACCTACGGCTTCCCCATCGACCTCACCCTGGAGATGGTGCAGGAGCAGGGCATGACGCTGGACGAGGAGGCGTTCCGCAAGCTGATGGACGAGCAGCGCCAGCGTGCCCGGAAGGCCCGGGAGGCCCTGGGCGATCTGGGCTGGGCCGGCGTGGAGTTCGGCAAGGACGTGCCGGAGACGCAGTTCATGGGCTATGGGAGCGGCCTCGTCACCGGCGCCAAAGTGGCGGCGCTGGTGGTGGAGGGCGAGCAGGCCGAAGAGCTCATGCCCGGCGTGGAAGCGATCGTGGTGCTGGACAAGACCCCGTTCTACGCGGAGATGGGCGGCCAGACCGCCGACCATGGCGTCATCTCCGCCGCCGGGCCCGACGCGGCCGTGTTCCAGGTCACCGATGTGCAGAAGAACAAGGGCGGCAAATATATGCACTACGGCAAGCTGACGCAGGGCGTGCTGAAGCTGGGGGACGAGGTGGAGGCCAAGATCGATCAGGACCGCCGCCAGGCCATCATGCGGGCCCACACCGCCACCCACCTGCTGGACAAGGCGCTGCGCACCGTGTTGGGCGACCACGTGCACCAGGCCGGCTCTCTGGTGGAGCCGGACCGGCTGCGTTTCGACTTCACGCATTTTTCCGCCATGACGCCGGAAGAGGTGGCCGAGGTCGGCCGCATCGTCAATGAGGCGATCCTGTCGGGCTACGATGTGCGCACCGACGTGCTGCCCATCGAGGAGGCCCGGAAGCGGGGCGCGATCGCCCTGTTCGGCGAGAAATACGGCGATACGGTCCGGGTGGTGGACATGGGCGAGGGCTATTCTGTGGAGTTCTGCGGCGGCACCCATCTGACCAATACCGCGATGGCGGGCTCGTTCCGCATCAAGAGCGAGTTCTCCGTGGCCAGCGGCGTGCGCCGCATCGAGGCCACCACCGGACGGGAGACCTTGCGCTTCTATGAAGAGGTGCAGCAGCGGGTGATGCAGGCCGCGGCGGTGCTGAAGGCCAAGCCCGGCGAGCTGCGGGAGAAAGCGGAAGCCGTCATGGGGGAGATCAAGACCCTGCACCAGCTCGTGGAGCGGTTCAAGGCGAAGGAAGCGGCGGGAGAGACCGAACGCATCATGTTCGGCGCCCATGAGGTGGGCGGCTTGAAGGTGCTCACGGCCACGATACCGGAGGCGGACGGCGCCCGCCTGCGTCAGATGGGCGATCTGGTCCGGGAGAAGGATCCGTCCGTGGTGGCGGTGCTCGCCTGTGTCAACGAGGGGAAGATCTCCTTCCTGTGTGCCTGCGGCAAGGAGGCGGTGGCCAAGGGGATCAAGGCCGGCGACATCATCAAGCAGGTGTCCGCCATCGCCGGAGGCTCCGGCGGCGGGAAGCCCGACACCGCGATGGGCGGCGGCAAGGACGTGCTCATGCTGGACAACGCCCTGGCCATGGTGGACAACGTGGTGGCCATGAAGCTGGGCCTGTGAGGAAGGGGGATCGCCATGCTCCCACAAGACCCTTATATCCTGCTCAGCTATGTGAACGCGAAATTACGGGACGAGTACCCCAGTCTGGACGCGCTGTGCGACGGCCTGGATGCCGGCGCTTCGGATCTGACCGAGGGGTTGGCCGGGATAGGATATGCCTATGACCCGGACCTCAACCAGTTCCGGCCCGTTTGAAAGGAGAAACGCCATGCTGATCGATTTTTCGGCCATGGAAGAGACCGTCATCCCCGGTTTTTTGGGCGGCGAAGGGTCCCTGCGTGCCAAGATGCGGGTGGACGAGCTGGGCAAGATCCTGCGCGGCGGATTGGAGCCCGGATCCTCCATCGGCTATCACACCCACGAGACCAGCAGCGAGATCATCTATATCCTGTCCGGTACGGGCAAGGTGGAGTATGACGGGGGCGTGGAGACGCTGAAGGCGGGAGACTGCCACTACTGCCCCAAGGGGCACTCCCACGCCCTCGTGAACGACAGCGACGGGCCGCTGGAGTTCTTTGCCGTCGTGCCGAACCAATGAACGAGAAGCGCTGAGCCGCCGCGCAGCGAGCAAGCGAAGCGTCACGCCAAATAAGGAGGTCTATCCATGTCCGATGAGCTGAACCATGCCCCGGATTGTCTGTTCTGCAAGATCGTCAAGGGAGAGATCCCATCCAAAAAGGTCTATGAGGACCATCTGTGCTATGCTTTCTACGACATCGATCCCCAGGCCCCGGTCCATTTCCTGGTCATCCCCAAGACCCATATCGGCTCCTGCGGGGAGATCGGCGAATGCGATTCCGCCGTGGTGGCCCACTGCTTCGAGGTCATCGCCAAGGTGACGAAGCAGCAGGGGATCTCCGATTTCCGGGTGGTGTCCAACTGCGGCGCGCAGGCGGGCCAATCCGTCCCACACCTCCATTTCCATGTGTTGGCGGGGCGGGACATGACCTGGCCTCCGGGCTGATGGGAACGAGAGAGCCTGTACCCTTTCACGAGGGTACAGGCTTTCTTCAAGAAAAATTTAGATTTCCTTTCGTATTTTCATGCCCCCGCCATGGTATGCTGTGACACAGCAAAGGAGGCGGTATGGATGACGAAAGAAGATGTGCTCCCCGCGTCCGGTGGCCGGGTGGCCGAGGAGGCAGGGGCGGAGACCGCCAGACCGCTCACCGTCTATCGGGTGTTCTGGCTGTTCCTCATCGCGGGCGTGGTGGGGGATCTGATCGAGGTGGTGTTCTGGCTGGTCACGCGGGGGGAGCTCATCAGCCGCAGCAGCCTGCTCTATGGGCCGTTCAGCTTGGTCTGGGGCTTGGCGGCAGTGCTGCTCACGCTGGTGTTCCACCGGATGGACGACCAGAGCGCAGGCAAGATCTTCGCCGTGGGCACGGTGCTGGGCGGCGTTTACGAATACATATGCTCCTGGGTCCAGGAGGCGCTGTTCGGGGCCTGCTTTTGGGATTACCGGCATCTCCCGTTGAACCTGAACGGGCGCATCAACCTGGTGTTCTGCCTGTTCTGGGGCGCTGCCGCTTTGGTTTGGGTCCGATCGGTCTACCCTGCGCTGTGCGCGGCCATCGATCGTGTGCCCAGGCGGACCGGGCGGCGGATCGTCCGGGCGGCGGCGCTGTTCCTGGTATGCAGCACGGCGCTGTCCGCTGCGGCTCTGTGCCGGATGGACCAGCGGCGCAGGGAGGTGCCCGCTTCCGGAACGGTTACGCGCTTCCTGGATGAGGTCTATCCCGACAGCAGGTTGAAGGACCGCTATCCCAACATGGGGATCTTGGATGAGATAGGCTGGTGAAAGCGGCCCTGGAGATCTTCCAGGGCCGGCTCTCATGTGCGGGGAGGTCTGGGCGGATGGGGGAGAGCGCCGGTGGCGGGCCCGTCCAGGAGCCGGCCGTCATCGTCGAAGCGGGAGCCGTGGCAGGGGCAGTCCCAGGAGTGCTCGTGAGGGTCGTATCGCAAGGCGCATCCCATATGGGGGCATCGGGGCTTGGTGGGGGTGAGCAGGTTCAACGCGCTCTCCCCGGCATTGACGGCGAGCTGGAGGCGCAGCACGGAACGGGAAGGGGAGAACACCTCTCGATAAGGGGAGGGCCGGCCCAGGATCAGGTCCTTCACCAGCATCGCGGCCACCATGGAGGAGGTCATCCCCCACTTGTTGAAGCCGGTGATGACATAGAGGCGGGGCGTGCGGAGAGAGTATGGCCCGATATAGGGCGCGCCGTCCAAGGTCATGCAGTCCTGTGCGGCCCAGCGGCATACGGGCTTGGCGTCCGGGTAATAGCGGCTCGCAGCTCGTTCCAGGCCGGACCAGCCGCCGCTCTTCTTGCCTGTGCGGTGCCCGCAGCCGCCTAGGAGGAGGAGGCCGCCATGGTTGCGGAAAGACAGCCCTGTGTCGTTTTCATCCACGTACATCCCTTTCACGTCCGGTCCGCCCTCCAGAGCCAGCACATAGGAGCGGCTCTGATATTGTTTCAGCCAGTAGCAGCCGAATTTGTTGAGGAAAGGGAAGTGGCTGGCGACTACGATATGGTCTGCCGTGATGGTCCCGCGGTCCGATACCGCTTTGCCGGTCTCGACCTCCAGTACCCGGGTGTCCTCGAAGATGCGCAAGCCTTTGGTCAGCCCGGCGGCGAACCTCAGCGGGTGGAACTGCGCCTGACGGTCGAAGCGCACTGCTCCGGCCACAGGGAAAGGGAGCGGCGTCTCGGAGACCAGGGCTGCGGGGTATCCCAGTGTATCCAAAGCGGCCGATTCTTTTTCCAGCACCTTTCGATCGTCCAGGGAATAGACGTAGTTGGGGCGCTCCTCGAAGTCGCAGGGGATGTCCCGGCACAGCGTGCGGAAGCGGTCCAGCGCCGCCAGGTTCGCGTCCAGGTAGGCCCGGGCCCGGTCCCGCCCGAACTCTTTCAGGAGCCGGTGGTAGATCGCTCCGTGCTGGACGGTGAGCTTGGCGGTGGTGTTTTTCGTCACGCCGCCGCACAGCCGTCCGGCCTCCACGAGCACGCAGTCCACTCCGGCCTGGGTCAGTTCATACGCGCACAAAAGCCCCGCGAGCCCTCCGCCAATCACCAGCACGTCTGCATGGACATCGCCGTGCAGGGCCTCATATTTGGGCAGCCGTACGGTCTTTTCCCATATGGATACCATGAGATCACCTCTTTCCCGTAGTATGCGCGGATCGGCGGCGGATATGAAAAAAGAGGACCGCAGCGCGGCCCTCCCGGTCTGACGAAAAGATCCGCCCGTGGGCGGATCTTTTTTCTGTGGCGGATATCGAGCGCACAGCGCCGGCGCGGTCCATGACCGCGTTCCCGGGGAGGCTTCACATGAGGAACGCCTCCAGCAGCCATGGGACGATGCCGGGCGCGCCCTGACAGGCGGCTTCGATGGCGGAACAGGCGGCGGCGAGATCCGCGCCCTTCAGGCCGGCGAAGGGGATCTGGATGACCGTCGCTCCGTCTGCGACGGCGCCGATGGCCAAGGGCGCAGTGACCACGTGCCCCACAGCCACTTTGGCTGCGGCGACCACGCCGCCTGCGGCGTATATGCCCATGGAGACGCCGCCCACCGACAAGACTCCGATGGACAGGCCGCCCCAAGCCAGTAGGCCGAAGGCCACGCCGCCTGCGGATACGCACCCCAGGCAGACGCCGCCCAAGGCGAGCAGGAGGCCGAGGCTGACCCCGCCCAAAGCGAACAGGCCCACAGAGACGCCGCCTAAGGCGAAGAGCCCAGTGGCGATGTTCCCGATGGCGAGGATCCCTCTGGCCCAGTGATCGCGGAAGCCGAGGTTGATGTGGACCAGGGGCAGGCCGAACAGGGTGCGTTGGCTCTTGTACTCGTAGTGCCAATGTCTATGGTCCTCGGGATAGTAGTTGTTGATGATGGTAGGGGCGGGCGAGGGATCGGCCTGCTTGCCCAAGACCAGCAGGTCCAGGGAGACGTTGAAATAGTCCGCCAGCGATACCAGGTTGTCCATGTCCGGGCGGGACGTCCCCGCCTCCCATTTCTGCACGGCCTGCCGGGTCACACCCAGCAGACCGGCCAGTTCCTCCTGGGACAGCCCGGCCTGACGGCGCAGGTCGAACAAGCGTTGTTGAAGATCCATGTCTTGATACCTCCGAAAAAAGACTGTCCGGCGCCTTTTGGACATGATCATTATAGCAAAGACAGGTACGCAAGACAACCAAAAACAGTATACGATCTGACAACCGGCGGTTGCAGGGGCGGGATCTGAGGCGAAGATCGGGCAGAGCTTGCATTTTCAGCCCGTCCATAGTAAGATGTGGATATCGATATTTTGACGAGGTGATACCAATGGACGATAAGACCATCTTGGCGGCGGTGGACCACACCCTGCTCACCCAGACCGCTACCTGGGATGAGATCCGGCAGATCTGTGACGACGGCGCGGCCTATGGCTGCGCCAGCGTGTGCATCCCCGCCAGCTATGTGGCGCAGGCGGCGGGCTATCTGGGGGACAGGCTCCCGGTGTGTACCGTCATCGGCTTCCCCAACGGCTATTCCACCACAGCCGTGAAGGTGTTCGAGGCGAAGGACGCCATCGGCAACGGCGCGAAGGAGATCGACATGGTGATCGACATCGGCTGGGCCAAGGACGGCCGCTGGAGGGACCTGCTGGGCGAGATCGAGGCGGTCAAGGCCGCCTGCGGCGCGCTGACGTTGAAGGTCATCGTCGAGACCTGCCTGCTCACGGACAAGGAGAAGATCGAGCTGTGCCGGATCGTGTCCGACAGCGGCGCGGACTACATCAAGACCTCCACCGGCTTCTCCACCGCCGGAGCCACCCGTGAGGACGTGGCGCTGTTCAAGGCCAACGTGGCCGGCCATGTGAAGATCAAAGCGGCGGGGGGCATCTCCAGCTTGCAGGATGCGGCGGACTTCCTGGCGTTGGGGGCGGACCGCCTGGGGACCAGCCGCATCGTCAAGCTCGTGAAGGGGCAGCAGGCCCAGGGGTATTGAGCGGCGGATCGCGTCGGTATTTGTTAAAAGTTCGTGTACATTGCAAAAAAACGCTTTTATTTTATACTCGGACGCGATATAATGGGCCCGTCCAAACAAAGGCGGGCTGAAGGGAGCGACGTCGGGCCCGCTGTTTTTGGATGAGGAGCGAGGGCGACGCCGCCCGGGACAAGGATGATAGGAAAAAAGAAAGGAATGTTTTGCCATGAAGAAGCTTTTCGCTATGCTGCTGGCCATGGCCATGGTGCTGAGCCTCGCGGCTTGCGCACCCAAGGAGCCAGAGCCCAGCCAGAGCGGCGGGGGGACCACCTCCACCACTGAGACGGACCCCAACAAGATCGACGACAACCCCACCTCTGCCGACGGCAAGTACGAGATCGCCATGATCACCGACTTGGGCGACCTGAAGGACAAGTCCTTCAACGAGGGCACCTGGAACGGCGTGAAGCTGTACGCCCACAACAACGGCAAGACCTATAAGTATTATCAGCCCGCCAACAGAAGCGAGGCCACCGACGACGACCGCTACAACGCCTACAAGGCCGCCATCGAGGGCGGAGCCAAGGTCATCGTGGCCCCCGGCTTCCTGCAGGAAAGCGCCATGCGCAGGGCGGCCATCGAGAACCCCGATGTGAACTTCATCTTCATCGACGGCGGCGTCATGCAGGAGAAGCCCACTGAGTACGGCGCCGACGGCGTGCCGCTGCCCAACGACAGTCCCGTGCTCCAGAACGTGGCCGGCATCCTGTTCCAGGAGGAGCAGTGCGGCTATCTGGCCGGTTATGCCGTGGTCAAGGAAGGCTTCACCAAGCTGGGCTTCACCGGCGGCGGCGGTGGCACAAACCCTGCCTGCTGCCGTTACGGCTACGGTTTCGTCCAGGGCGCCAATGCGGCTGCCGCCGAGATGGGCATCAACGTGGAGATGCGTTATAGCTGGGAATATGGCTCCAATTACATCGCCTCTCCGGAGCTGCAGAGCATGATGCAGGGTTGGTACACTGCCGGCACCGAGGTCGTGTTCGCCTGCGGCGGCCCCATGTTCCAGTCTGTGGCCGCTGCCGCCTCCGCCAATGACGGCTTCGTGATCGGTGTGGACGTGGATCAGTCCGGCGATTCCGACACGGTGATCACGTCCGCCATGAAGGGCCTGGCCCAGTCCGTCGATTTCGCGCTGGACAAGTACTTCGGAAACGGCTGGTCCTCCATCGGCGGCGAGAGCACCTCTCTGGGCGCGAAGGAGGATGCCGTGGGCCTGCCCACCGCTTCCTGGTCCATGAAGAACTTCTCTGTGGAGGAGTATGAGACCATGCTGGCCGGCATCAAGGACGGCTCCGTGTCCGTGGACGCCGACTACAGCAACTTGGAGCAGGGCTATTCCAACCTGACTCTGACCGTGGAGTGATATCCGTTCCCCTGAAAGGAGAGGGCGCGTGAGCGCCCTCTCCTTTTCTGTGCAGATCATGTAAATTTCTTGTGTTCCTCACCCGGATGTTTTATAATGGGGAAAAGACTCGAAGTTTCGGTCTTGCAGTCTATGAGGAGGCGGGAGGAGAGATATGGCAGCGGAAAACGTCATCGAGATGCTCCACATCACGAAGGAGTTCCCCGGCATCATCGCCAACGACGACATCACGTTACAGCTTCGCAGGGGAGAGATCCATGCCCTGCTGGGGGAGAACGGCGCGGGCAAGTCCACGCTGATGAGCGTATTGTTCGGCCTGTACCAGCCGGAGGCAGGAACGATCAAGAAGGATGGCAGGGAAGTGAAGATCGACGACCCCAACGACGCCACGGCCCTGGGCATCGGCATGGTCCATCAGCATTTCAAGCTCATCGACGTGTTCACCGTGCTGGACAACATCATCTTGGGTGCGGAGACCACCAGGGCGGGCTTTTTGCAAAAAAAGCAGGCTCGGGCCAAGGTGGAGGCCCTGTCCCAGCGCTACGGCCTGAAGGTGGATCTGGACGCCAAGGTGGAGGACATCACCGTGGGGATGCAGCAGCGCGTGGAGATCCTCAAGATGCTGTACCGGGACAACGAGATCCTCATCTTCGATGAACCCACCGCCGTGCTCACGCCCCAGGAGATCGACGAGCTGATGGCCACCATGAAGGAGTTCGCGAAGGAGGGCAAGTCCATCCTGTTCATCTCCCACAAGCTCAACGAGATCATGGCGGTGTCCGACCGGGTCACCGTGCTGCGCAAGGGCAAGTGCATCGGCACGGTGGATACCAAGGATACGGACAAACAGGCCCTGTCCGATATGATGGTGGGCCGTTCCGTGCAGCTAGAGGTGAAAAAAGCGCCTGCCGTTCCCGGCGAGGTGGTGCTGTCCCTGCGGGACTTCTGTGTCCCGTCCAAGGCCCATAAGCGCGACGCGGTGGACCATGTGAGCTTCGATGTGCGGGCGGGCGAGATCCTTTGCATCGCCGGTATCGACGGCAACGGCCAGACCGAGCTGATCCATGGGCTGACGGGCCTGGAAAAAAGCTCCGGCGGCACGGCGGTCCTGTGCGGGAAGGACATCTCCCACGCCTCCATCCGCCGGCGGGGCAGCGATATGAGCCATATCCCCGAGGACCGCCACAAGCATGGCCTGGTGCTGGACCTCACGCTGGAGCAGAACATGGTCCTCCAGCGGTTCAGGGAGCCCCGGTTCCAGCATGGCGGCTTCATCGATAAAGGCGCGGCGCGGGAGTACGCCCAGCGGCTGATCGAGCAGTACGACGTGCGTTCCGGGCAGGGGCCGGTGACCGTCGCCCGGTCCATGTCCGGCGGCAACCAGCAAAAGGCCATCATCGCCCGGGAGCTGGATCGGGAGAAGTCCCTGGTCGTGGCGGTCCAGCCCACCCGCGGGCTGGACGTGGGCGCGATCGAGCATATCCACAGCCAGCTCGTGGCGGAGCGGGACAAGGGCAGGGCGGTACTCCTGGTCAGCTTGGAGCTGGACGAGGTGATGAACCTGTCCGACCGCATCCTGGTGATGTATGAGGGCGAGATCGTAGGCGAGTTCGACCCGAAACAGACGGACGTCCAAGAGCTCGGCCTGTACATGGCCGGAGCGAAGCGGATGGAGAAGGGAGGTCGGCCCGCATGAGAGAGAGATGGTCGTCCCTGATGAAAAGGGACGGGGCGAGGACGGTGGCGGCTTCGCTGATCTCCATCGGCATCGGCTTGCTGGTCGGCTGTGTCATCGTGCTCGTCGTGGGCCTGACCAACTCCGGCCTGGGGCCGGGAGCCGCCTGGGACGGCATCCGGCTGGTGCTGGGCGGCATCCTCAGCACCGGGCGGGACGCGTCGGGCAGCCTCGCCTTCGGCTTCAATCCGGCCAACGTCGGCAATATGCTCTTCCGGGCCACGCCGCTGATCCTCACGGGGCTTTCGGTGGCGGTGGCGTTCAAGACTGGCCTGTTCAACATCGGCGCGCCGGGGCAGTATCTGATGGGGACCGCGGCCACGCTGATCGTCTCGCTGAGCATCCCCACGGCGTCCGTCCCCGCACCGTTGGTCTGGCTGCTGGCGTTCCTGTCCGGCATCCTGGCCGGGGCGCTGTGGGGCGCGATCCCTGGGCTGTTGAAGGCCCTGCTGAACATCAACGAGGTGCTGGCCTGTATCATGACCAACTGGATCGCCGCCAACCTGGTCACCTGGGTGTTCGACGGGAGCGTCTGGCGCAACATCGAGGAGAACGGCAAGACGGGCTACATCTATAAGACCGCCCACAACGGCGTGGAGACGGCCAGGTGGGGCTTGGACGCGATCTTCCCCGGATCCCAGGTGAACTGGGGCATCGGTATCGCGGTGGTGCTGGCGGTGGCGATGTATATCTTCCTCACCAAGACCACGATGGGCTATGAGCTGGTGTGCTGCGGCAGCAACCGCCATGCCGCCCGGTATGCCGGCATCGACGACAAGCGCGACATCGTGCTGTCCATGGCCATCGCGGGAGGTCTGGCAGGAGCCGCCGCTTCCCTGTACTACCTGTCCGGGAACACGGAATTTTTCTGGTCCACCTACCAATCCCTGCCCGCCGTGGGCTTCAATGGCATCCCGGTGGCGCTGCTCGCGGCCAGCGACCCTGTGGCCATCATCTTCACCGGCTGCTTCATGTCCATGCTGAACATCGCCGGGCAGCAGCTCACCAACCTCACCGGCTACAATGAGTATATCACGGATGTGATCATCGCCGCCATCGTCTACCTGAGCGCCTTCTCCCTGGCGATCAAGATGATGCTCGGTGGCAGGAAGAAGCACAAGGCCGCCTCGTTGGGCGCGAGCCCGGCTGTGCCGGGGAAGGCTGAGAAGGGAGGCGAGGGCGTATGACGTTCCTGATCCGGCAGACGCTGATCTATGCGGTCCCGCTGATGATCGTGGCGCTGGCGGGCGTGTTCGCGGAGCGCAGCGGCATCATCGATCTGGCGCTGGAGGGCATCATGATCTTCGGTGCGTTCATCGGCGTGCTGTTCGTGAACATGGTCCAGGAGGCCGGCGTGTTCGACCAGGCCAAGGCAGACGGGGACTGGCTGGCCCTCCAGGGCTTCGCCATGCTGGCCATGCTGGCGGCCGCTGCTGCGGGCGCGGTCTTTTCGCTGCTGCTGTCTTTCGCCTCGGTGAATTTGAAAGCGGACCAGACCATCGGCGGTACGGCGCTGAACCTGATGGCCCCCGCGCTGGTGCTGTTCTTCATCCGCATCATCGCCGATCAAAACGTGCTGAACATGGCCAGGGGGGACGCCCCGTCCTGGTTCATGCTCCGCAAGACCGACCTGGGCTTCAGCCGGACGGACGATCTGGGCTTTTTGGGAGAGACCTTCATCCATCAGGTCTACTTAGTGACCTATATCTGTATCCTCCTGTTCGTCGTGCTGTCCGTCGTGCTCTATCGGACCAAGTTCGGCCTGCGGCTGCGCTCCTGCGGCGAGAACCCCCAGGCGGCGGACTCGTTGGGGATCAACGTCTATCAGATGCGGTACGCGGGCACGACCATCTCCGGTGCGCTGGCCGGTATGGGCGGCTTCGTCTACGCATTGACCACCGCGAACTGCTCGTCGAACGGCGATGTGGCGGGGTTCGGCTTCCTGGCCCTGGCCGTCATGATCTTCGGCAACTGGAAGCCGCTGAACATCGCCGGGGCCGCGCTGCTGTTCGGGCTGTTCAAGTGCATCGCTGCTTCGTATACCAGCATCGACATCAATGGGGACGGCATCTGTATGCTCAAGGAGATCGGCATCAGCGCCCATGTCTATCGGATGCTCCCTTATATCATCACACTGGTGGTGCTCGCGTTCACCTCGAAGAAGTCTCGTGCGCCCAAAGCAGAGGGCATCCCCTACGATAAGGGGCAGCGCTGAGCCGCGTTGGGAGGAGGACGGCTGCGGCGTTCCTGCTCCGCCGCCTGCGGTGTCTTTCTCGCCGAGGGCGGGCCGGAGGCAGGACACAAAAAGCGACCAGGGATATCCCGAAGGATATCCCTGGTCGTCGTTCGCATATGGTGCTGGGATCAGGACAGGACCCCGTTGGGGGAGCATGTCAGCGAGACAGAAACAGTTTTGGGGAACAGGGAGCGCTTGAAGCTGCCTGTCATGCAGCCTCCGATTTCTTATTCTCCGCCGTCTGTGGGGAAAGAGTATTGAGTCGGGATGGGATCCTCAACGATGGTCACTTCTGCACGATCGATTCGGGTCAAACCGAAGTAAGCGAATGACCCAATGCTCAAAGTCGCTAATAGAGCGAGCACAGCGATGATGGAGCAGAGCCAGCGGATACGGATGGAATTGAAACGCGTATGTTCTTTGACGTCTACAGCTTCGAGCAGCGTATACGCCACTTCCTCCGGCCGCCCGATGTCGGCCAGCAGGGTCTTCTCGTTGGGTATGTCAGAGAACCGCTCCTTCAATTCTGCCTGGAACCCACACAGGAGCTCCTTTTTTTGGCGCCGCGGCAGGTCCAAGGCCCGGTCCACCTGCTTGATGTAGCTTGCGAAAGGGTCCGTCATAACGATCCACCTCCCTCCACGATAGCCATGAACGCCTGGTGCATCTGCGCGTATTCCTCCAACGATCTCGCGAGATGCCGGCGTCCCTCATCAGTGATGGAATAATAGCCGCGGGCCCGATTGTTCATGACTTCTGTTCGCTCCACACGGATATATCCCTGTTCCTCTAAACGATACAGGACAGGATAAAGCACAGCGATGGTGAAGCGGCCATCGCTTCTTTTTTGCAGCTCTTGAGAGATTTGGTACCCATACATCGTCTGGTCCTTCAAAAGCCACAACACCGCGAGCGGGCTGGTGGCACGCTTATAATAAGATTCAAAACTATGGCTCGTATCGCTCATCGACTGTCCCTTCCACTTCCTTGTGTTAGGCAACTATAAAGTAGCATATTGGCATAAAAAATCAATATATAGCATTGACATTTATTTGAGCCAATGGTAACATTGGCTCGATAGGGCGCATGATGGCACTGTCGTTCGAGTGTGTTCCATGGTGGTGACAGGTGTGATAGGGGGGATGCCTATGAGACGATGATCGCGATGGACAGTGCAGGGCGTACCCCAGAAAAGGATGATGTATAGTGATCATTAGAAGATACATATCATCGATGGCATTATGGGCCATCGTAGGCGGCATATGTTATGCTCTCGTGCGTTGGATCCAAGCAAGACGGCGCAGGTGTGAGCTCGACTTTCCCAAGGAATGCAAGAGGACGGCGTTTGCTGCTTATATCGTGGGGATAGCCTCCCGGTCGCTCGCTCCAGAGGCAGTGCTATGGACGGAAAGCAGAGATGGCTATCGATACATCAATATCAGGATGATCTTACGAGAGGGCCGATACAATCTGATCCCGTTCCGCACTCTTTGGGCGCAGCTCACGGGAGATCTGCCGCTGGGAGCGGATGCGGCATTTGTCGGCAGGGTGAACCTGCTCTTCAATCTGCTGGTGTTCGTTCCGCTGGGTATCTTCCTTCCGATGCTGTTTCGGAAAGGGCAGAAGTGGTACAGCGTCTTGTGTATCGCGGCAGTGACGTCTGTCTCAGTGGAAGTGATACAATATCTCATCGGCAGGACCTGCGATATCGATGACGTATTATTGAATGTGGCGGGATGTATGATCGGATATGCCGCTTATCGCATCGCCAGATACGTTTTGAAGGCGAGGGACAGCTTGGAGATGATATAGATATCCGGAAAGACTGCTGTCATGCGCCGGTGGTCCCACTTTAGTTTTAAGAAAGAAGGAGCCCGAAGATGGATATCAGAGACATGAAGGTGACCTATACGCCCGGGAGCGGCTATACCGGGTATGTCCCGGGATGTAAGGTCACGATGCGCTGGGGCGATGAGTTCATTGCGCAGATGAAGGAGCGGGCGGCGCAGAAGGCTGCCGATCCTGCGGCTGAGGTCGAGGCTGCCGCGCCTCGGAAAAAGCTGACGGACAGCGACCTGGCGGAGCTGGCAGAGAAGTACGATCCCAGTAAGATGACGCAGGAGGAGTATGATTCTCTGCTCGAGGATCTGATCGACATGGGCGTTTTGAAAAAAGACGAGGTCGGCCAGCTCGGGTATCATGGCTGCGTCGTCGTGGGTTCACTGGCGGAGGGCGGCTTTGGCTTCGGCGTCGGATGCTATCAGATCGATGGCCAGAGCGCCGTTAGGGATTCCCTCAGCCTTTGTTGTATGGGCCTGTCGGACACCGACGGCGACGCGCTCGCATATGCGAAGCTGATGGGTTTGTGGAAGCCTGTTTCCGGGAGCGCCGGGTTCCTCGCTTTCGCTGAAAAGGGCCGGGACAGCTTCACAGCGCTGGCTGACGCGCTGGAGGCGATCGAAGCTCGCCGGAAGGACTGAGCTGCGCGTCCTGACCACAGTAGCACAGGGCCACGACCGTCTGTTGAGAAAAAGACCGCCTTGCTTCGTCGGCAAGGCGGTCTTGTCTATGGCGCCTGATCTCAAAAGTCGGCCAGGGCGATCGTCGCGCCGCCCGCCAGGCGGGAGGACTCAGCGGCCAAGGCCATGACGTGGCTCTCCACCGAGGCGTCCACACTGGTCAGTCCTTGGATCGAGCCTTGAGGATCGCCGCCGGCGATGAGGCGGCAGAAGCTCTTCATCAGCCCACCGTCGCCGCCGCCGTGTCCGGACGACTCGCCGCTCTCTCCCCGAAGGTCGACGATCTGCTCCGGCCGGCCGAAGGGGCGCAGATGGAGGACGTTCTCGGCCATATCCCCCTCCACCTCGCCCAAGGTGCCGGTCACTTTGATGGTGCGGTGGCAGGTCTGGGTGAAGGCGGTCATAGTGAACGTAGCATGGATATCGTTGGAGAATTCCAGCGCGACCGTCTGGTGATCCACCACATCGTTGTCACAATGGAACACACAGCGGCCGTACGGTCCGGTCCGCAGGGCCTCCCGGATCTTTTCCTCCGTGGGGTCGTTGGCAAGTACCCCGCATGGCCACTCTTTCCCTTTCCCGTGGACGCCGGTGGCAGGATCGGTGATGTAGATCTTTTCTGCGTCGTAAGGGCAATCGTCCTTGCACCGGCAGCCGTCCAGACAGCGCAGGGCCGCTCCCTCCGGCGCCCGGTCGGCCCGGAAGAAGTCCAGGGACCCGAAGCTCTGCACCTTGAGGCATGGCTCTCCGGCCAGCCAACGCAGGATGTCCATGTCATGGCAGCTCTTGGCCAGGATCATGGGGCTCGTCTCGTCGGACCTGCGCCAATTGCCCCGGACGAAGCTGTGGGCCTGATGCCAATAAGCCACGTGCTCCACTGCGTCGATGGTCTCGATCTTGCCGATCGCGCCCCGGCGGAGGAGGGATTCCAGTGTGGAATAGAATCGGGTGTAGCGCAGCACATGGCATACCACCACCGCCCGTCCGGTCTCATGGGCCTTGGCTTGCAGGGCGCGGCACTCCTCCAGGCTGGGGGAGATCGGCTTTTCCAGCAGCACATGATAGCCCTTGTCCAGAGCGGCCAGGGCGGTAGGGACATGCTGGCGGTCCTGTGTGGCCACGATCATCGCGTCGGCCAGACGGGGACAGGCCAGCAGCTCCTGATCGGAGGCGAAGCATCGATCCTCGGGGACATGATATCGCTGCCGCAGCATGGCCAGCCGCTCCGGGCGGATGTCCGCCCCGGCGACGATCTTCATCTCCTCCGGGTGGCGGTCCTGATAGGGGGCATAGGCTTCCAAGCCGCGGGCCCCGCAGCCGCACACTGCGAATGTGACAGGCTGTGACATAGCTCATCGCTCCTTCATCCTAAGTAGTTCCACCGGATCGGATCCGGCGGTGTGGGTCCGCTCATCCCTCGTCGGGCGCTTGTCCGTCGTGGGCCGGCCATTTGCATTCGGAGAGCTCCATGTGGGAAAAGACCGCCGTGAAGGACGAGTCCTCCGGGCTGCAGGCGTAGACGCCGAACCTGATCTTGCCCCCGCCCTCCCACATATGGCACACCCGCATCTGGGTGAAGTGGAGCCCGTCCTGAGAACATTCGATGCAGTAGTCGTCCTCCCGGCGGCTGAACCGATACCACATGGTCTTGATCTGGGCCGGGACAGCGGTAGTGGCCCAATCCGACCAGCCGTGGTTGGTCACGACGCTGCCCAAGTGCTGGAACTCCTCGTTCTCGTACTCCACGGACCCTTTGAGCCAGTTCTCGCTGTCCAGGTACATCACGATGCCGCACTGATCGAAACGGTGGTGCGCGTCGGTGAAATCTGTCCTCACCACGAAGGAGAAGAACTTTTCCTCCGTCTCCATCTGGAGCACAGGGGCGTTGTCGTTGCGGAAGTGATAATAGGTCCGCTGCCACAGGTCGGTGCCTGGCGCAGTGGTGATCTCGATCCGTCCGTCCTGGATCGAGTGATGTTCGGGCTCCCTGAGCCACTCCATTTTTCCAGATCCGATCCTCATGCCCATCCTTCCCTTCATTTCCATTGGAAGCTTCCTTTCCCTGCGCCCAGCTCGAAGTGGTACTTTGCGATGCCCAGATCCATTTTGGCATAGAAAGCGTGGCCCGGCTGGGCGGACACCCTGCCGTCCTCCTCCAGCGTGAACAGGAACTTCTGCTGGTTCACCGCCGTGGGGGCCAACAGGACGGCGTCCATCCCCGCGCGGAACCAATCGGGCATGGGGCCGTCCACCTTCGATACCTCGTCCATGGGCTTGGACACATGGGGGACGCCCTGGGTCGCGCCGTGGCCCAAGGCGATGACGGCGGCCAGCTTCTCTCCGTCGTCGAGGACATAGGCGGATCTCACCTTGTTGAACGTCAGCGCCACCCAACAGGTGTTCAGCCCCAGCATCTGGGCCTTCAGCACCAGCCGTTCGCCCCAATAGCCGCACTTTTCCTGGAGATCTGGCCCTGCCTTCCCCACCAAGGTGAGATAGTTGGTCACGCCGCTGAACTTGCCGTAGCGGGCCATGGAGCCGGAGAAGGCTTTGGGTTCGTCGATCGCCAATTGGATGTGGAGCCCGCTTTCCCGGTTGCAGGCGTCGATCTCTGAGCGCAGGCCGGCCAGCTCGTCCGGCGTCAGCGGCCCCTCGAGGTACTGCCGGACGCTGTGCCGGGCCTCGATCGCTTCTGATCGTGTCATATCATGTGTCCCTCCGATCGTTGGTCGTGGAGATGCGATGCTTTTGCCGTCCTCGGCGTCTGGATCGCCCCGGCCCGCCGGTCATAGAGGCGGGGTCAGTCCCATCACGGTCCCGGCCCGAGTTCGATGGTGAAGCGCAGGACGACGTCCTGCGTCTGGTCTGTGTGGACGGTGAGCGAGGCGGTCCCGGCCCTGCCGAGGGTGCGGACATAGGCGCCGCACATGCCGCCCTCGGCGGTGACGGTGGCGGGCCCTACGAGCTCCGCCGCCCCGGACATGGTGAAGGTGATCGGAAGTTGGGCATAAGGGGCCTGGTTCCCGTTCCCGTCCAGGATGCGCACCCGGACGGCGGCCATGTCGTAGCTCGCCGTTTCGGTGAGGCAGGTGTGGCTGGGGCGCACCTCCAGATGGAGGGCGGAGGAGGGCCGGCAGGTGACGCTGGCTGCGGTATGCCCGTCCCGGATGGCATCGAAGCGCCAGACGGTGGCTTCACTGCCCCAGTTGGCCACATATCTGCCGTACAGGTCCATCAAAGCCTGGGAGCTCAGGCCGCACCGGGCCTTACACCAAAGTATTTTCAACCGGTGGCCCAAGGGGAGATCCGTTAGGCCGTGCTTCTCCATGGCCAGCAGGCACTCCCGCAGCAGGCGCGCCTTTCCAGGGGAGATCCCCTCCTGGGTCTCCAACAACTGTCCGATGGTGTCGTCCACTGTGAAGGGAGGATGGGGCAGGGCGTGCCACGGTCCGCGGTGCAGGTCGGCGACGAACGCGCCGTTTTTGTACAGCGACACCCGGTCGGCGTTAGAGAACACGTAGACCTGCCCCAGATGCCCGCCGGGGTAGTCGCCAATGTCCATGGAGGAGCCCACGGCCAACACGGGGGCCCCGTCCCCTTGGCTGGCGTAGGCCGCCGCAGCCAGCTTGGGGTTGCGAAAAGCGTCCAGCACCCCGTGATAGCAGATCCGGTCGCCGGAGCCGAAGTCCCCATGGGTGGGGTAATCGAACATGCACCATCCATAGCAGCCGGCGTGCTCTTCGATGGCGGCGTCCTGCACCCGAACGTGGCGCAGGGCCTGCTCCTGCCGCTTCTCCCAGGGGTCGAAGGATTTGGTGGGGAACATATGGCCGTTGCACTCTGAGACGAGGAGGGCCTTGTCCATGTCCGGGGTGACTGCCGCTTTGGGCTTCACGCCGGGGGCCGTCCCGTCGTGGGAGAAGTCGTTGTAAGCGTACACATCCTCCAGCAGACTGCTTTTTGTCCGATGCCGCACGCCGGAGGTCTGACGGCTGGGGTCCAGCTCGTGGGCGATGGCGTTGGTACGGCTGTAGAACGCGTCGTCGTCGGGACTCTCGTTGATGCGCACGCCCCACAGCACGATGGAGGGATGGTTCCGGTATTGGAGGATCGTCTCCCGAAGATCTTCGTAGGCTTGGTCCTTCCAGGCCGCGTCCCCGATGTGCTGCCAGCCGGGGAGCTCCGTGAACACCGCCAGCCCGAGCCGGTCGCACTCGTCCAGGAAATGCGGGCTCTGGGGATAGTGGCTGGTACGCACGGCATTGCAGCCCAGCTCCTCCTTCAAGATACGGGCGTCCTCCCGCTGGAGGGACTCCGGCGCGGCATAGCCCACGTAGGGCCAGCTCTGGTGGCGGTTCAGCCCCCGCAGGAAGGTCTTTTTCCCGTTGAGGTAGAAGCCGTCCGCCTCGAACCGGGCCGTGCGGAAGCCAAACGGCGTCTCCTGCCGGTCCAGCTCAGCGCCGTCCGGGGAGAGGAGACGGACGGCGCAGCGGTACAGCGTGGGGCGTTCCAGGTCCCAGGGCTCGGCGTCGGGCAGGCTGACGCTCCCCGGTCCTCCGGTCCATACCGCCGTCCCGGTGCGGTCCAGGATCGTGACCTCCGTGCTTGCACCGGCGGGGGCCCCGTCGGTGGATACCCTCACCTCTGCCGTGGTGAGAGTGGGGGTGGTGACATAGATGTCCGTGATATAGCCGTACTCCCGCACGTCCAGCCAAGCCTCGCGGTACAGCCCGCCATACGTCAGATAGTCCACCATGGAGCCGAAGGGCGGGATGGCCGGGTCCTCGCTGGTATCCAGCTTGACGGCGATGAGATCCGGTCCGTCCGGCGTCAGCAGTCCGGTGAGCTCCACCCGGAAAGCGGTGTATCCACAGCGGTGGACCGCGGCCTGCACGCCGTTGACGTATACCGTGGCAGTATGGGCCGCGCCGTCTAGCTGGAGGAACGACCGTTTGTCCTTGAGCCCAGGAGGCATGTCCAGCCGCCGCCGGTAGCCGCACAGCATCTGGTAATCCTGGGGATCGACGCAGTGTAGGGGAAGTTCCTTGCAGGTGTGGGGCAGACGGACGGGACTGGCCGTCCCTTCACCGGCTAGGAAGCTCTCGCTCCAACATGGGACGAACTCCCAGCCGTCACATAGACTGTATCGCATCGTTCCAACTCCTGTTCCTCACGGCCGCATCCCCGCGTGATGCCTGCTGCCAGATCTTGGCCATAGTATAAAGGGATCGCGCCGTAAAGTCCAGCCATGTGCCTTCCTTTTACCGTTCGTTTTGCCGACGCTCAAGATATCCCTTCATCCGATGGTTTGGGGATCGTCAGTACCGCCCTGGGTAGGCTCTTTTTGCTTCAGAGGTCCATTTTCGGATGAACTGCGTCTTTGCCTCGGTGTAAGCATCCCTGTCGTGCTCGAATCGCTTCCACGATCGTAATTTCAGCGCCTCATATTCCTTGGCTATTTCCGGGCGCTCGTTCAGGAGGTCCCTAAAATACAGTTCGTCATTGTCTCCAAGATAACGAAGGTGTATGTGAAAGACTTTTTCAGCAAATCCGTCTTTCGTATATCCGCGGTTGAACGATATCCGGTCCGCGCCTGCCGACATCCGAATGGATCCGCTCGATTCGATCGCTTTCGCGGTGTCCTCGATATCCGAATCCCTGGATACTTCCACAAGCACGTCTACGATGTCCTTCGCCCATATCCCGGCGATGGCCGTGCTCCCGATGTGGCTGATCCGCTCGATCGGATATCCGGACGACACGCTTTTCAGAAGGGCCTCGATCTCATCATAGTTTCGTTCCCATCTGTCGTCATGGGGGACAAGGGATATGGGGAACAGCTCCCACAATTCTTCCAAAGACATCTCGGATAGTTCTTTCCCCATTTCTGCACTCCCTCACAGATCGATGTCCATCATGGTCATTCTATCACGGCCGGTCACGGACGTCAACGCACGATCCGGAAGCTCACCGGCCCCGGCTTTGGCGGCAGGAAAGGAAAAGATGCCATATATACCATCACCGCAAAGATGGGGGCTGGAACGAACTGGGATAAAAAGATTGTCAGCGGCTCTGGTCTGTGGTAAAATGATGGAGGACTTATATTTCGATAGAAAGAGGGAGAGCGGATGGATGCCGTGATTCAGAAATTCCGCAGTGCGCTGGGGGGGTTCAACCGTCAAGACGTGCAGGAGTACATCGAGCAGACCGCCGCTGCCCACCGGCAGGAGCTGGCGCAGCTCCAGGAGCGGTTGGAGCAGGCCGAGGGACGCAGCGCAGAGCTGGAAGCCGCACTGTCCGGCGCGGAAAGCGCCAAAGGGAGCGCTGCGGCGGAGGAGGCCAAGGCCCGGGCCTGCCTGGAGGAATCCACCCGGACGCTGTCCCGTCTGCGGGGCGAGCTGTCCCAGACCGAGTCCAAGCTGGTGGTGGCCAAGCAGGAGCTGGGGCGGCTCCAGGCCCAGGTGGGCAAGCTGGAACCGATGGCGTCCAGCTACGCCCAATTGAAAGACCGTGTGGCCACCGTGGAGCTGGATGCCCACCGGAAGGCCCAGGACACGCTGAGCCAGGCCCAGGAGGAATCGGACCGCATCCGGAAGGAGACGGAGGAATGGCTGGACGGGGTGCTGGGCCAGTACGAGCAGCTCCGCCGGGGGATGGACGGCCTGCTGGCGCAGGTGCAGCTCCTCAGCCGTGGGTCGGACTGCCTGGGTGAGCTGGACGAGACCGCCAAGCTGCTCCGGGAACGGGGAGGCTTGGGATGAGCGCGGTGATGCTGGATACGGCCGAATCTGGGACACGCTTTTCAGAGCTGAGAGCGGGGGAGCGGGTGCTGCTGTCCGGGACGATCTATACTGCCCGGGACGCGGCCCATAAGAGGCTGTTCGAGCTGCTGGACCGGGGCGAGCCCTTACCGTTCGAGCTGAAGGGTTCGATCGTCTATTATGCCGGGCCTACCCCTGGGCAGCAGGGGATGGCGGTGGGGGCCTGCGGCCCGACCACGGCGGGCCGGATGGACGGTTTCACGCCCCGGCTGCTGGACCTGGGGCTGTCCGCCATGATCGGCAAGGGGGAGCGGGACCAGGCGGTGGTGGACGCGATCGTGCGCAATGGGGCCTGCTACTTCGCGGCGGTCGGCGGCGCCGGGGCGCTGATCGCCCGGTGCATCGAGGCGGCGGAGATCATCGCGTTCGACGATCTGGGCTGCGAGTCAGTGAAGCGCATGACGGTGAAGGACCTGCCGCTCACCGTGGCGATCGACAGCCAAGGGAACGATCTGTTCCGGCAGGGCAGAGCGAAGTATGAAAGGATATGAAAGATCCCGCTTCCGATCGGAAGCGGGATCTTCTTGCTTGGAAGGGGCCGGATCAGCCGCCGAACACGGCGATGAGGAAGCCGGCCGCGATGGCGGAGCCGATGACGCCCGCCACGTTGGGGCCCATGGCGTGCATGAGCAGGAAGTTGGAGGGATTGGCCTCCTGGCCCACCTGCTGGGACACACGAGCCGCCATAGGCACGGCGGACACGCCCGCGGAGCCGATCAGCGGGTTGATCTTGCCGCCGGACAGCACGTACATCAGCTTGCCCACCAGCAGCCCGCCGATGGTGGAGAACATGAAGGCGATGACGCCCAGCACCACGATCAGCAGGGTCTGGAGAGTGAGGAACCGGGTGGCCACAGTGGTGGCGCCCACGCTGATGCCCAGGAACAGAGTGACGATGTTCATCAGGGCGTTCTGGGCAGTGTCGCTCAGACGCTCGGTGACGCCGGTCTCTTTCAACAGGTTGCCGAACATCAAGCAGCCGATGAGGGGGGCGGTGGACGGGATCAGCAGGATGATGAACACGGACACCAGGATGGGGAACACGATCTTCTCCACCTTGGACACCTCGCGGGCCTGCTCCATCTTGACCTCCCGCTCCTTCTGGGTGGTCAGCGCCCGCATGAGGGGCTTCTGGATCATGGGGATCAGCGCCATGTAGGAGTATGCGGCGATGGCGATGGGGCCAAGGAGATGGGGGGCCAGCTTGGAGGTGGTGAGGATGGCCGTGGGGCCGTCCGCGCCGCCGATGATGCCGATGG